>JBCBQE010000448.1:0-5831 GCA_039820385.1 Cyanobacteria bacterium J06635_10 | reverse complement strand
GCAAAATTTAGAGTTTGCTTTTAAACCAAGTCAATGGTTTATTTTACTTGCTTGTGCGGTAATAGTAACTCCGATACAAACAACAGCCGAGGAATTATTTTTTCGCGGCTATATACTTCAAGGATTAGGATTAATTACAAAACAGCCATTACTATTAATGATTATTAATGGTATTTTATTTATGGTACCCCATTTAGGAAATCCAGAAGTTCAACGTGGATTTTTGTGGATGGCCTTATATTACTTTGCTTTTGGTGTTTTTTGTACATTATTAACACTTAAAGACAATCGATTAGAATTAGCTTTAGGCATTCATGCAGCAAATAATCTGTTTCATATATTTGTCACCACAAAAGATTCAGCAATATCTATACCTGCTATGTGGTTTTTTAAGGAAGTTGGCGAGCCACAATGGGGATTACTATGGTTTTTGTTTGAATGTGGCTTGTTTTATTTAATCGTGTTTGGATTTAGGGCGCAAACAAAAAAGATTTTAAGTAAGTAGGTAGGCTAGCTAGTAATTCCACCATACCAATATCGCCTTGATGAAGACAGGGAGGGGGGAGAGGGGGGAGAGGGGGAAGAGGGGGAAGAAAAGAACTTTGTCTTCTCATTATTTACCCCCATAGTTAACTTAGCCCAGTACTAGAAACTCCTAACTCATAACTCATAACTCCTAACTCTATTAAGCTTCCGTCAAAACCCCGATTTCCTGTAAAATCAATTTTTATATCAACTGCAAACGGGGGAAACAAGGGTGCTAACACTCGGTGTAAATATTGACCACATCGCCACTATTCGACAAGCACGGCGGACGGTGGAACCCGATCCCGTAGCCGCTGCGGTGCTGGCTGAATTGGGCGGTGCTGATGGAATTACCGTACATTTACGGGAAGATAGAAGACATATTCAAGACAGAGATGTACGAATTCTACGAGAAACCGTCAGAACTCATCTCAATTTAGAAATGGCCGCGACTGATGAAATGTTGGCGATCGCTCTCGATATCAAACCCGATTATGTGACTTTGGTACCGGAAAAGCGTGAAGAAGTCACCACAGAAGGCGGTTTAGATATTGTCGGTCAACTTGATAAAATCGGAAATATAGTTGATAAGTTACAAAGCTCTAGTATTCCTGTAAGTTTATTTATAGATGCTGACGAATCACAAATTGAAGCATCTGTCAAGGTAAAAGCAAAATTTATTGAACTGCATACGGGAAGGTACGCGGAAGCGAAAAATGAAGTAACTCAAGATATGGAATTGAATTTATTAGCATACGGTTGCAATCAAGCCATTGAAGCCGGGTTGCGAGTAAATGCTGGACATGGACTCACCTACACCAACGTTTACCCCGTGGCTTGCATTGAAGGTATGGAAGAACTTAATATTGGTCATACTATCATCAGTCGAGCGGCTCTCGTAGGCATGGAAAGAGCAGTGCGAGAAATGAAACAAGCTATGAACAATGAACAGTGAACAGTGAACAGTGAACAGTGAGCAGTGAACAGTGAGCAGTGAACAATGAACAATTATCAATGAACAATGAACAATGAACAGTGAACAATGAACAATTATCAATGAACAATGAACAATGAACAGTGAACAGTAAGTGGTGAGTGGTGAACAGTAATAATATTTTGATAATTGATAATTGATAATTGATAATTGTTAATTGATATGGGAGGGGTTGAAACTGCGGAATTCAGTCAAGGGTTCCCATAAGAATTTTTTAGAAGAAAAAATTCTTATGGGTGCCCGTCAAGTTATTGATATACAGCTAGGATATCTGTGATATGAGCGCAACACAATCTCAAAATCTGCCCCTGTGGGTACAAGATAGAGAAAAAGTAATTGCAAGCAGCATCGATAACGAATGGCGCGGTGGGAACCCTCCAGATTATTCCGAATCGAATCAAGGTTTAGCATCCGAAAGTCAAGCTAATCATCCAATGGGTTCCCTCGAAGCTATTGTAGAAAACTTGGTGCGAGTCTTTGAGTTAGAAGCTTCCTTTAAAACCAACCCCAAACAGTGGCTATCGGTTGTTAACGAAAAGTTCCGCATGAGCAGCAATGGTGGGGAGCAATTTACCGCAGCAGATATTTCCTTCTCTGGAACTTATAATTTATTTATTGGCGACGCTGAAGAATATAAAGCCTCCGAGGAAAATTTTGAATCATCCGGAAGGTTGTTTCGTAGCGCATTTCCGTCGGGATTTTTATGGGAAGTATTAGAAGTTTACAGTTCTCCACCAAACGTTACATTTAAATGGCGGCATTGGGGAACTTTTAATGGTGCATACAAAGACTATGCTCCTACAGGAGAAGTTGTGGAGATAATAGGGATGAGCATTGCCCGTGTTACCGATGACTTGAAAATTATTTCGGTGGAACACTACTTTGACAACAGTCAGTTTTTGGCAAAGCTGACGAGTGGTGGAAAGCATGGCTCTCGGGATAAGTCACTTTGGGCAACGATTAAAAGATTTTTCAATGTAAGGGAACAACAGCCAAGTTCTCAACAGCTAGCAAGTAACTGTCCGTTTAAAAAACTAGCTGCTGGTTTCAATTCTTCTAATTAAGTTTCCCTCGGACGCAGTAATATATGCTGTGTCCTCAAATTGATTCAATCAACTATTAAATCTACAAAGGGTGACAATGCAAACATACTATTACGTAGTAGCTTCTCAACGCTTTTTATTAGAAGAAGAACCTTTAGAAGAGGTTTTACGGGAGCGTACCCGTTATTACCACGAGCAGGAAAAGGAAATTGATTTTTGGTTGATTAAGCAACCAGCTTTTCTAGAAGCAAGTCAAATGTCAAAAATTAAAGAGAAATGTCCTCAACCGGCAGCGGCGATTGTTTCTACCAATTCTCAATTTATTACTTGGTTAAAACTACGATTGGAATATGTAGCGACAGGTGAATTTCAAGCTCCTTCTTCTGAAATTGCCGATGCTTTAGCATCCCTTGCTCCAGTTTCTTGATAAATCCCTTTGCGGCATGCTTCCATAAATGAATTAAACAATTATTAGATAGATAACCAACAGTTTAGGAGTGGTGAGTAGAATGGTAGAAAGTATAAATTCCGTTCTTCAATAGTCATTATTAATTATTTCTTTCTTTCTTTGAAATCAATTTCATCCTCCTAAACTGCTTCATTAGTTCGGGCATAGATGCCATAACTTGTAAAAGCCGGCGGGCAAAATAACTAAACCGAAAAAGTCAAGGGTTCCCTGCCAAATTTTTTTCTTCTAAAAAAATTATCTAGGGTGCCTGTCAAGTTAATTAGGATGTTTCAGCCGAGAATAAATTTTGATAAAGTTTTTTAACTGTGGTGTTTTTTAGGAGAATACGATCGATGAATCAAACGACTTTACGTAAATTTAAAAGTTTGCCAACCGCTTTTATATTATCAACAGCCGGTTTGTTTTGCGGTATAAATTCTGTTGCAGCCCAAACAAATATTCCCACCTGCACAGCTCCGGAAACTGGTGAATATCTGTTATTAGTAGTCAGTCCTACAAAAGATAATCAAACCCAATTAAAGCGCGTTTTACCGACAAGAATTGAGACTAGTACCTGTAAATATCTCAACGATACAGTAACCCGCATCGGCGGATTTAAAAAGATTGATGATGCCAATCGCTGGGCAAGATACATCAGAGATTCTGCTGGATTATCTGCAATAATTACTACTAGACCGACGGGAGCACCAACACCTAGTGAAGCTACAACGGTAAGCTACAAACCTCGACGCTTAGGAAATGGTTACGCTGTATTAGTCGATTATTACAATCGTCCTCAATTAGTATCCGACGTTCGCAAAGCAGTCAAATCAGACGTAGGTTTTGTTGCTTACGGAAGACGGCCTTATTTATTGGCAAATTACACCAGCAACCAAAAAGAAGCTTATAAAACCTTAAAAGAACTTTCCCAACGAGGTTTCTTTGCCATCATTGTTGATAGTCAAAAGGTAATGTTACTACGTTCTGTTGTCAAATTGCCAAATTAGTTGATGGTTGATGGTTGATAGTTGATGGTTGATAGTTGATAGTTGGTAGTTGATATTTGATGGTTGATAGTTGATAGTTGATAGTTGATAGTTGATATTTGATGGTTGATAGTTGATATTTTTGCTACTAACTACTAACTACTAACCACTAACCATTAACTACTAACCACTAACCACTAACCACTAACTTTTTAATAAGCTGCTTGCGCCAACCAAGAAATGGTAACACCCAAAGCCGAACCGGCTATTACTTGAAAGGGCGTATGTCCGAGTAGTTCTTTAAGACGCTCGGCGGCGATTTCTGGATGATCGTGAAACATTTCATCAATCACTTGGTTGAGTATGCGTGCTTGCTTTCCGGCGGCTTGACGAACTCCAGCAGCATCGTACATCACGATGATGGCAAAAACCGCAGCTAAGGCAAATTCGGGAGATGCCCAGCCGATAGTTTGTCCTACACCAGCGGCTAAAGCAGTTACTAGGGCTGAATGAGCGCTGGGCATACCTCCAGTTGTGACTAAAACGCTCACACTCACTTTACCATTCTTGATTAACTCGATTACGAGCTTTAAAGCCTGAGCGGCAAAACAAGCTATCAAGGCAATCAATAGTACGTGGTTGTTAAAAATATTGCCTATATCTTGCATGGTATTACGGTTAAATAAGGGTAATATTAGCAGCGGTTGTGCGTGTAAGGAAGTGTGGGATACTACTTATTAAAATCCCAAATCTAAAAAAAGAATTAGTTGCTACGACTGGTGATGAAATGAGCAAGGGCAATTAAAGGACTAGCTCCTTCTCCAAAGGGTTCTAATTCAGCACAAGCAAGTTCAATAAGCTGTTGTGCTTGTTTTTTCGACTCTTCCAAACCCCAAAGACTGGGATAGGTAACTTTTTGTGCTTGTTGGTCTTTACCAGCAGTTTTACCTAATTGTTCTTGGGTTGCGGTGATATCCAGAATATCATCAACTATTTGAAATGCAAGTCCAATATTTTGAGAGTAGCGAGATAATCTTTGTAATTCTTCTGGGGATATTCCGGTCAAAATACCGCCACAAACGACACAAGCTTCTAAGAGAGCGGCTGTTTTATGATTGTGAATAAAATTCAACGTTTCGAGTGTTACATCCGTCTTTCCTTCCATTTCTAAATCTACAATTTGACCGCCTACTAATCCAGCAGCACCCACGGCACGTCCCAAATGAGAAATTACCTGTAAAACTTGTGTTGCTGGCACATTTTTAGTATTACTAGCCACATATTCAAAAGCGTAAGTTAACAAACCATCACCGGCTAAAATTGCGACATTTTCGCCATATACTTTGTGGTTAGTTAATTTACCCCGACGGTAATCATCATTATCCATCGCTGGGAGATCGTCGTGAATCAAAGACATGGTGTGAATCATCTCCAAAGCGCAAGCCGTGGGCATTGCCATTTCGATATTTCCACCAGTCATTTCGCAAGTTGCAAGGCACAGAATCGGACGCAAGCGCTTACCACCAGCTAAAAGCGAGTAGCGCATTGCTTCATAAATTTTCTCTGGATAAACAATTTCAATCGATTTATCCAAAGCAGTTTCTACAAGCTTTTGTCGTTCCTTCAGATAAGCCGATAAATCAAACTTAGATTGTTTTGATACGGTCGAATTTTTCGGTAAATTATCTGCTGCAACCATTCTAAATTTCCTTAATTTCCTTTTTTCTACGTAAAAACACGCGTCTTTTAACCGTTCACTGTTAACTGCTCACTGTTCACTGTTCACTGCTCACCGTTCACTGTTAACTGCTCACTGTTCACTGTTCACTGCTCAC
>JBCBQE010000447.1:0-5848 GCA_039820385.1 Cyanobacteria bacterium J06635_10 | reverse complement strand
GGAAATTTTCCCAGGAATTACTAATTTGTTTTTGGAATTTTATGTAGGGTAACTATTTTTTAGTTGCCCTATTTTATATTATACATGATACAAAACATTTTTTTGTTTAAAATCAATTTTTTTGAGTATTTTATTGATGAGTATATCGAATATTTTAACCTCTAAATATGGGTTGAATTCCCCACCGTCATACGGTGAAAAAATTGGGTTGGGGTTAAAATCCCCATAGATATTCCAGCCAACTTTTATTTTCCGCTCAAACCTTCTTCCTTCGTTTTAATCTGCAAAAAACTTTATTTTTCGAGAAAAATAATCATGAAATAAAATTGTATTTTAAACTTTTACTTTTGCGGAATTGCTTTCACTAATTTCTTCTAAATATCTACTAACTTCGTCATAATATGGTTTTAATTCTAAGGCTTTTTTAAAGTAAACCTCAGCATTGTGTAAATCTCCTAATTTTTTGCGAGCCAAACCCAACTTGAAGTTTAATTTTGCATAGTAACTTTTCTTGTCTGGAGAGAGTCGAGCTTTTTGATAAAGTAAATTCCCCAAGTTAGCATCCGCTTCAATACAGTTGGGCTGAACCTCCAAAGCCTTTTTATAGTAATTTATCGCTTCTTTCCATTTTTCTTGTTGCTGTAAGGTATAGCCCAGATTATTGTAAATTGATCCTGCATCCGGGCGCAGAGCAATAGCTTTTCTGTAAGCGTCTTCGGCTTGTGGTAATTTTTCTTGAAGTTGGTACAAATTACCTAGAGTAAACCAAATCTTAACTGAGTTTGGCTGCTCTTGTACGGCTAAACTTAAAAATTCTTCCCCTTGTTGCAATTCACCTATCTGCTGTGACAGCATACCTAAACCGTATAAAGCTTCAGCGTGCTTTGGTTGTATTTCTAGAACCTGCTTGTAGGCTTGCTCTGCTGCTTCTAGGTGATTAGCTCTATGCTCTTGCACTGCCAAACGTAAATTATCAGCAATATTATCTGAGTTAGATATCTTTGGTTTGCCAACAACATCAAACAAGAATTCTTCTAAAGCTCTAACTGGCTTGAGATCGTTATATAATTTATGCTTGTTCTGGGCAACTAGCCCGGAGATATGCTGGCGATATTGTGCATCTCTCCCTATACGGATGGCAATTTGTACATACTCTTCCTTGTTAGATGCGATGGTTTCTTCAATACCCATCATCTTCAGGATTGCCATAGAATGTCTTCCCCGCATAAATTCTCCCGGAAGAGTGATGACGGGAACGTTATGGACAATAGACTCTAGGGTAGAATTGCATCCAGACCAACCAATACTATCCAGGAAAACATCTGCTATTGCGGCGGTGCCAGCAAATTTTCTGGCTTTTAACTGTGGTAAAAAGATGCAATAATCTTCGTAATTGAGTCTAAATTTCTCAAATGCCTGTCTTAACCGTTGTTGAAATACTTCGTTTATACCTCCACCTTCATGTTGAATAAAGACAAATTTGCATTTATCTAAATCCTGAGCAATTTTGGGAAAAACATCATCATGCTGGGGTAAATACTTATATAAAGATTGGCAACACCAAAACATTACTGCATCGTCTGGGATACCAATATCTTTTTTAGTAACTTTTAGAGGTGGAATTGTTTGTGGCTGGTAATGAATCGATAAATTGGGTAATTTGACTAATTTCTCAGTATAACTTTCCTGAGCATTTTCTGGTTCCATTAACTCACTGCTCAAGTAGTAGTCAATTGTTGGTAGGCCACTTGTGTCAGGATGTCCCCAAGAAGTCATTTGAATCGGAGCCAGCTTAAGACACCCTAACTTTAATGCTATAGGATCCATGCCAAACTCAGGAAAAATCAGCACGTGTAATTTGTCTTTTTGAATAATCTCAGCCCATTTTTCGATGCTTAAAGGACCTTTTATAAACTTGTCAAATGCTTTTCCTGCTTTAATAGTTTCCTCATCGTGCTTCAAAGTAGTGTTAGTATGATAAGCAAATAATTCAAACTGAGTTCTATCGAGGTTTTCTACCCAACCCTTCATAGGGATTTTCCAAACGGAATGTCTGTGAAAACATCCAGAAATAAATCCGATGCGAATTTTCTCATTTGGTTGCAAAACTGGCAGAGTAATGTCTTGACTCCATTGGGGATAGCGATTTGACATTATGCGAACAAGCATTTCACCATAAGTTTGTTGCAAATCGCGATTGTTTAGGCATTGATAAGCCAGATAAAATGGTTTAGATGCACCTACCGCCTCCGCAGCTTTTGCTAGCTTTTGGGGATTAGCTTGTTTATAGTATTCAGCTAAATCTTCCAGGTGGCTTTGATAATTCTTTCTCCTGAGTTCTATTTCTGTAGAACTTGTATAAATAATTGGTAGTTGATTTATACAAATGTAAAGTTTAGCTATATCTAAGTCGGGTTTGATTTTTAAGGCTTGTTGGAAAGAGTCTATACTAGCTGATAAATTGCCCTGTTCTTTGAGTACAATTCCCAGGCTACAATAAGCTTCAACCAAGTCTGGTTTGATTTTTAAGGCTTGTTCATAGCAGTCTATAGCAGCTGATAAATTGCCCTGCTTTTTTTGTACAGATCCCAAGTTACAATAGGCTTCAACCAAGTCTGGTTTGATTTTTACAGCTTGTTGCAAAGAGTTCACAGCAGCGGAGAAATTGCCCTGTTGCTTAAATAGAATTCCCAAATTGCTATGCACTTCAGCATAATCAGGTTTTAGCTTTAAAATTTTTTGATAGTATTCTATCGCTGCTTCTAGTTGACCTAAACTATGCTTATCAACTGCTATTTTAAGCAAAGATTTAATATTAGATTCTAAATTCATTTTGGTCTTCATATGGCTATACCTGTTGCCAAATAAGGATAATCATGGTCAAATACCTTAATCAATCTCTTTTGGTTGTAAACTTCAAGGCTTTACTCTGTTCTAAATTATTAGAGAAAGACGAAATCACTCGTCTCGAGATTCGTCACACCTACCACCAGACCAATAATTTCAAAGCTGTTAGTATAAATGAATGTATCGTTCGATCCAAGCGTGTTATATCCACCAAACCCTGAGCTATTCACCTGGATTTTATCCACACCTTTCTCGAAATTGAAAATTTGAGCCCGATCGTTCACACCAGTGAGAATACCAGCGATCGGGTTACCAGCACCGCCAGTGTAGAAGGAACTATTCCCATCCCCGATCACGTATATATCTTGAACGCCATCAACTCCACCATCCAAGATATCTAACTCACCAACTTCAGTGCCTCCACCATTGAGAATATCAAGACCAGAACCACCAACTAAAGTATCACTACCGATACTTCCTAGAATTTCGTCATCTCCTCCAAGCCCGTTAATTAAATCATTTCCACCAAGTCCGTCAAGGATGTCATTTTCCTCGGTTCCATCCAAGGGATTATCATCACCATCAGTTCCTACAATAGGATCGGGACCGGGAACAGGTGGTGTAATGAAAGTACCAGACGCTAGCTGAGGTAGAGCAGAACCCGCCAAATTAGATGCCTGAATTCCGACTAACTCACCAATAATTTCAATGCCAGTCTCAAGGGCACCAAGGAAAATAAATGTATTTCCTGGGTTTCCAAGGGTGTCATAAGAAACAGCATTTGGATCGGTCACTTGGATTTTATCCACACCATTCTCAAAGAATTGAATAATAGCCCGATCATCTATACCAGAGTCACCAGCACCACCACCATAAAGAAAACCTCCTTCCACCCCCAAGACATATACATCTTGGGCACCGTCAGCGTTGAATACTCCTACACCATCGACTACTGCGGTACCTATTAATACATCGATTTCACCCGCTTTAGTACCACCACCATCAAGGGTGTCACTACCAAGACCTCCTCGTAAGGTATCGTTGCCTTCGCCTCCAAATATCTCATCGTTACCATTACTGTCTTTTTGAGTCAGAGACAAAGCCTGACTGTCACCCCCATCAAGGAAGTCATCTCCCGAACCTCCGGTAATTGTGTCAGAGCCACCGCCACCTCTAACAGTATCATTACCATTCCCCGCACGGATAAAGTCATTACCGTCAGGACCTCCAAAGTTATCCCGATCTCCAAATATTAGATCGTCGCCGAGACTTCCAGATAAATCATCATCGCCGCTCTCGCCAACAAGAGTATCATTACCAAAGCTGGCAGAGAGCAAATCATTCCCAGAACCCCCGAACATTAGATCGTCGCCGTCACCTGCAAGAAGTTCATCGTTATCCTCTCCCCCATCAAGAGTGTCATTGCCAAATCCACCGAGAAGAATGTCATCTCCAAAACCTCCAACGAGAGTATCACCGCCAATGTACTCCCTAGTTATAGGATCTCTAGTATTACTGCCCCCTTGTAGAGTATCATTCCCATTACCTCCTTCTAGAGAGTCTTCACCATCGCCTCCATCTAGAAAGTCATCGCCATCATCCCCATTAATGATGTCATTTCCATTATTTCCAAATAATTGATCTTCTCCATTACCTCCAAAGATTTGGTCATCTCCATCATCTCCCCTGATGTAGTCATTTCCGTCCAAACCCGTCAAGGTGTCATTTCCAGCACGACCCTTAATAACATCATCCAAGATAGTACCTAATATCTCATCGTTACCGTTAGTTCCTCTGCTGTAAGCCATGTGAGTTATCTCCTACAATTTTAAAAGTATTAGTAGTTTATCAAAAATTTATTGAAATGGTAATTAATTCAGATTTTTAACAACATAATAGATATTATAGATAATCATAACTATGGAATAGCATATTTTGTTTAAAGCTATCAGAAATTGTTGAATATTTTTTATTTTCATGTGTTTCTTTACATCTAAATCATATTTAATAAAGTTGCATTAGATAGATGATTTAATCAAGATTAAAACAACAGATAATATTTATTTGAGAATAAATATCCCAATTATATAATTAAAAATATTTTATATTCTAGGATCGCAATACGTCTTGAGAATGGGTTTAATTCTATAATTTTTGCTGCAAGTAGGAATATTTATATATTTATAAGTATTGAAGTAAAGCTTGCTTGATCTGAATCATCAAGCAGAGTGTTCTCTATAGTTTTAGCTCAGATTTAATGGTCTCTATATTGTTATAAGCCACCATTATTTATTTTGAGCTTGTATTAGTTAGTAGCAGCGTAACCAGTAAACGTGCGATCAAACATGTGATCGGGAGTAGCAGGGCAACCAACAGCTACAATTTGGAAGCACTCAGGTGAAGATGTACAGGGGGGGAGCACTGCGCCAGTTGTGAAGAAAGCTGTGTTACCAGAAACAATAATGCCGCTAGCGATAGCATTAATGTCTATATCAACATTTTTATCGAAATCTAAGTCAACATCAATGTCAAGATCCAAGTCACCTTCGACATTGAAACTGAAGTCTCCATAGTATCCACCAAATACTTCTTCGTTGGTTGCTTTTAAGTAGTTGAGATCGTTGATAATCATTTGTTTTTCTCCTGGAAATTAATTTTGGATTATCTACTAACAAAGTAACCAGTAGCAGTTACTTCAGCTACACCACCAGCAGTGAAGATAATTACGTTTAACTCAGATGTATCGTTGTTACTTAAAGCAGTTGCTTCACCTAGGAAGAAAGCTATGTTACCAATAACGCCGCTAGCGCTAGCATTAACGTCGGCGTTGCTGAATTTAAATATGAAGTTACGATTTCACATTGTTGGAGACGTAGCACTGCTACGTCTCTACAGAAGTTTCGTCTATGATACAAAATGTAATCGAATATAATTCATTGTTAAATTCACCAACGCATTAACGTCTATATCAACATTCTTGTTGAAGTCTAAGTCAACATCA
>JBCBQE010000446.1:0-5851 GCA_039820385.1 Cyanobacteria bacterium J06635_10 | reverse complement strand
GTCGAAGCGGTTAGCTTGGTTTTGGCTTCACTTACATTCATTCCTCTTTTTGCTAAGAATTTTTTGACTCTATTTAATGCCAGGTCTGCATTATCTTGAGGTCTAAGTATTATTACCATATCGTCTGCGTATCGGATGGTTTGGTATATTTGGTGCTTACCTCGTTGTCCGTTATACGCTTTGTAATAATTTAATTCTTCAATCCCATTTAGTGCAATATTTGCTAAAAGCGGACTTACAACGCCACCCTGGGGAGTTCCTTTTTCTGGGAATTCTAGGTTTGTACCCGCTTTAAGACATCTAAAGATACCTTGTTTTAGTTCCCTTGGTGCGATTAACTCATTCATAATGGTGTTGTGATTTATACGGTCAAAACACTTTTCGATATCAATTTCAAGTATTTTCTTATTGATACCTTTCTTTTCAGAAGTTAGATGGTTAGCGACTTGCTTTTGAGCATCGTGTGCGCTTCTGCCTGCCCTAAACCCGTAACTCTGGGCGTGAAAAGTTGCTTCGTGTGCTGGTTCTAGAGCATATTTGGCTATACACTGCCATGCTCTATCGGCGATGGTGGGTACCTTAAGAATTCTGGTTTTGCCGTTTTTCTTCGGTATTGGTATTTCCCTTAGTTGGTTGTGATACCAATCTGAGGCACCATGTTTAAGTAGTAATTCTAAATCGAATCTTTCCTTAAACGTGAGTGCTGTTTTACCATCCACGCCAGCAGTCCGTTTACCACTGTTTAGCTGTGTGACCTGACGAATAGCCAAAAATCTAGCCGCACGGGAACGAAGAATAAGTTTTTGCAGTCCCCTAGCTTTGCGCTTGTTTCCTGCTCTAACAGCTTTAAACACTCGCTTTTGTAAGCGGAAAAGGTTCTTCCTGTACTTAGTCCAGGTTACTGATTTCCAAGATTCACTAGTAATTTTCTTACTGTGCCTAATCATGCTTTACTCCCAGGTTGCGTTTTCTTTCATCCCGCAGGCAGTTTCCGCCTGCATCCTACCCGTATGAAGGGCTTGTAAGCTTGACCATCTACCGGGGTTTTCGACCTTTCCCCAGACCTTCTATACGTTTTTACTCGTTCCGTAACTCAGATTATTTTGATGGTTTAGGGCAGTCCAATTTGCCTATCCTCATCTCAGGGTTTATGGCTTATATGGCTGATATGCCATGAGATTGCAGAGGATGAAGTCTACATTTTTTTGTTCAGGTTGTAGCTTATGGATTAGACACTTTTCTAGGACTTGTTTACCCATGCCATCTCCCTATTAGCGCCAGTGTTGTTACCTGCTTGTTTTACAACTGATTGCGCCCTGTTACCAGCTTCACTCTGCGATGTTGTCAAGTTCACGCTCGGTGTGGTCAGGTAAGGAGTCAACTAACCCTTAAGCGGTGGGACTTTCACCCACATCTGAGAAACAGTTATAAAATTACCTTTAGTAATTACTAACGTCATACTCCCTTAGTTTCTAAGGGTTCCTACGTTAAACGAGCCGCACAGCCATTCCCATAGCGTCGGAAATATCTACATCACCATCCCCATCTGCGTCGAGGAAACTATTAAGAACCGAATTTCCACCAGATTGGGGATTTTCTGAATTAGCACCCGATTGTAAAAACTTTAGTACTAAAGGAACCAACATTGGTAACATCTGTTGAGCCATACCAAAATCCAAGCCAGTACGTTGAGCGATCGCCTCGGTTACCTGTTGCTGCATAACACCAGAAAAAAGAGTATTTACAGCTTGAGAATTAGGAGAGGTACCGCTAAATTGGTCTACGATAGATTGAGCTTGTTCTTCACCCTCTGAGTTTCGTTTTTCCTGTAAAGAGGAGCGGACAAAATTACCAACAACCCCCATAGCAGATTGCATTGTAGAGGAATCCGTACCCGCATTACCGCTCAATTGCTGGACGGTATTGAGAATACCACCAATTTGGTCCATACTACCTTGCGTGTTAGGGTTGTTAACCGCACTCATAACTTGGTCAAATAATCCCATAGCCTTATATCTCCGAATTATAAGTGTTCTTTCAATAACAAATTTTGACACGCCCAATAAGCACCTTAGTGTATATATTAGAAAAAAATAATCTTTAACAATGGGAGTTGGGCATTGAGCATAGCTCACGGAGTTATGAGTTGTAGAGACGTAGCACTGCTACGTCTGTTATTGAGTTAGGAGTCAACAGTAAATAATTTATTCTCCCCCATCTCCCCCACGCCACTTGCTACGTACTGCGGGAGCCGTGCCGCTTTTCTTGGCTCCTCTCCCCCCTCTCCCCCCTCTCCCCCCTCTCCCTCATGCCTTCTTTATCGCGCTCGGTTACACTAATTGTCGGTTTAATCGTTATTTTGGCCCTGTGTCTGTGGCTGATAGACTCTCTATCTCGCCTTTACTGGCAATTGTCTTATTCTCCGTTTTTGGGTAATTTACTGCTGTTTCTGCTGGTTATTTTAATTGCGGCGTTGATTGCGGCTTTTGTTTATTATGTTTTAAAAATACGATCTGGCGAGAAGCGACGTAGCAATGGTAACCGCCCTGCGATTAAGCTTCCTGAAAAGAAAACTGAGACTGCTTCTTCGACTCTGGAAGCAGTACGTAAACAGGTTTCCCAAATTCAAGATGAAGTTTCCCGCCAATCTTTACTCAGTAAATCCCGCGAAATTGAGGCTAATTTATCACGCGGTGAAATTCAAGTGGTGGTATTCGGTACGGGAAGTGCTGGAAAAACTTCTTTGGTGAATGCGGTTATGGGAAGAATGGTGGGTAATGTTGATGCGCCCATGGGAACTACTACTGTAGGGGAAACTTATTGTTTGCGTCTCAAGGGTATGGAGCGCAGAATTTTAATTACCGATACGCCAGGGATTTTAGAAGCGGGTGTTGCGGGTACCGAAAGGGAACAGTTGGCAAGGGAATTAGCTACATCTGCCGATTTATTATTATTTGTAGTAGATAACGATTTACGACGCTCGGAATATCAACCTTTAAAAGCATTGGCAGAAATTGGAAAACGTTCCTTGCTGGTGTTGAATAAAACCGATTTGTATGCTGAAGAAGATACCCAAGCCATTTTAGCGAAACTCCGTCAGCGAGTGCGAGGCTTTATTCCTACAAATGATGTTGTGGCGATCGCTGCTAATCCGCAAGAGGTAGAATTAGAAAATGGCGATATTTTTCGTTCGGAGCCGGAAATTGTACCGTTATTACGGCGGATGGCATCAATTTTACGAGCGGAAGGTGAAGATTTAGTGGCAGATAATATTCTTCTACAATCGATTCGTTTGGGAGAAGAAGCGCGAAAACTCATCGATGCTCAACGTCGTCGTCAAGCGAATAAAATTGTAGATCGTTTTCAATGGATTGGTGCCGGAGTTGTTTCGGTAACTCCTTTACCGGTGGTAGATTTGCTGGCAACTGCTGCTGTTAATGCTCAAATGGTGGTAGAAATTGGGCGAATTTACGGTTGTGAGTTGAATATGGAAAGGGGAAGAGAATTAGCGCTTTCCTTGGCGAAGACTTTAGCAAGTTTGGGAATAGTCAAAGGTGCCGTACAGTTAGTTTCGACAGCGCTACAGTTAAATGTTGCTACCTTTGTGCTTGGTAAAGCAATTCAAGGTGTAACGGCGGCTTATTTAACCAGAATTGCGGGTAAAAGCTTTATCGAATATTTCCGTCACAATCAAGATTGGGGTGATGGGGGAATGACGGAAGTTGTAAAACAGCAATTTAAATTAAATAGTCGGGATGAATTTGTGAAGGCGTTTATTTCCGAAGCGATCGCAAAAGTTGTGAAGCCGTTGACGGATAGGAAGGAAGTTGTTGAAGAGATGGAGGAATAGTTTGGAATTCCAAACTCTTGAGTACGAATTAATCCGGCTGAATTATATCGCATTTGAAAATCAATAAGTTAGACTGATACTAGTACGAATTTAGTCAGCGCTATTTAATCGAAAAACCTTAATTAATGACCAATTATACTTAGATTCAGCTTGTGGAGCCAACAGTCGAACAAATGCGCTCTTTTTACGGTTTATGCGTAAGGATGAGTAACTTACTGCAAACAATTGAACTAACTAGATACGATACCAGAACTCAAAGAATAGTTGTCCTTATAGGAGAAACAATTCAAGTAGAAATATTAACTAATGGGGAGCAGATTATACAATGAGTGATTTAGATTATCAGCAATTAAATGAAGCAGATTTGCGAAATTATGTTAAATCTCACCCTCAAGATGAAGATGCCTTTCAATATTATCTCTCAATTATGAGAGCAAAACCGAATAGAGTTGTTGTTAGTACGGGAGAACAGTTAGAAGCAGAAGTAAGAAAAAGGTTGGAGAAAAAAACTATTAGCGAGTAATTATTTAGATATCTATATAGATAGTAAGGTGGGTTATAGCTTCAGCTATAACCCACCATTTTTAAATGGTAAATTGCAGTTAATTTAATTGATGCAGAATTTGATTAACAAGTTCTCGCAATCACTCGGTTAGGAAACAATCCAAACCAAGAAAATGACACGAAAAGCAATATTTTTCGTTTACAATCAATCGAAGTGTCACAGCACCCGACAAAAAATGTGCCCGCTGCGTAAGTCCTAATACCGAATATAGCGCTTTTCGGTTGAGTAGAATACAAATTTTACCTCACCCCGTCCTTCGGACACCCCTCTCCTTCCGCCAGGAGAGGGGAAGGGGGTGAGGTTCCGACTGTATTGGACCCAACTGAAAACCGCTATAGTATAAAGATGCGCCCGAGTTCTGCCTAGGGCGCTAGGCTTTGTTTGTGTAGCCCCAGCCTCTCGACGGCTGCGGGTGATTTAGCGCAGCCTCATAAAGAATTGATATAACTTATTGAAACTCTATCTTGACTTTTAAATCGTCAAAATCTTGATCGCCACCGTTAGCTAAGTCTTCAAATTCAAAGGTGCTGGTAGTACTATTGAATCTAATGTGGTCAAAAGTGCCGTTGTCTGTGCTAGCACCCGCTCCCATATAGGATAGATAAACGCCTTCTACGCTGTTGATGTTGCTTTTAGCTTGTTCTAAAGTTCCATCTGCGACAATTACGATACCTAAAATATCTCCACCTGTTAAACTAAAACTTCCAGTTGTACTTGTAGCATCTTGGGTAGCATTCAATCCAAAGTCTGGATTAACAACGTTGTTTAATGCGGTTTGGAGATAGCCGCTATCATCAGGTGTCAAATTACCTATGTTACCGTTATCGCTATCAACTTTGTAGAAGTAGACATTGCTGTCGTAAGCTGCATCTCTATCGATCTCAAAGTTAGCGATTACGGTTTGACCTGGATTACCTGTGAGATCGATTATTTCCATGTCGTTGCCGTTTTCAGTTACGGTGCGGATAGTAGGAGTATCAAGGACATCGGTAACATTAATCGTCAGTGTTTTCTCGAATGATTCGTTATTAAAGTCGGTGGTTTTAACTCGGATGTCATAGGTGGATTTGGTTTCAAAGTCAAAACTATCTCTAGGAATGAGTTTATCACCGTCGATAGTGAAGGAAGAATTATCGGTATCTCCTTCCCCGGTGACTAGTTCGTAAGTGAAAGTATCGTTTGTATCTGGATCGGTGGTGGTAAATGTTCCGACTTTGATAAAAGAGAACAAGGGTAATTGGTTTTCTGCTATGGTATCATTGCTGAGGGTGAGGTCGGTGGGTGCATTATTATCTCTGGTGGTAAGTACAGAGACTTCGTTAGAATTTAGATTCACAGTAGCCAGGTCATCTTTTCCATCGTCGTTGAAGTCTCCTACTTTCAAAGTCCCCACTGTAAAAAAAATCGGTCCATCTTCAACGTTAAAATTCTGAGCA
>JBCBQE010000445.1:0-5860 GCA_039820385.1 Cyanobacteria bacterium J06635_10 | reverse complement strand
CTGTAGAAATTTCCCAACGTCTACAGGAAAGTGTTGATACTTTTAAGATTGGTTAGGAGTTAGGAGTTGGGAGTTAGGAGTTAGGAGTTGGGAGTTAGGAGTTAGGAGTTAGGAGTTAGGAGTTAGGAGTTAGGAGTTAGGAGTTAGGAGTTGGGAGTTAGGAGTTAGGAGTTAGGAGTTAGGAGTTAGGAGTTAGGAGTTAGGAGTTAGGAGTTGGGAGTTGGGAGTTAGGAAAGAAGATTCATTTATAAATACTATAGTTTTTTCTTCCATGTATCTGTAGAGATGAGATTTTCTATCTCTACATTTTTTTATTGTGTATTACGTGTTATATGATATGTCTTCTTCAAAAAGCGCAAGTATTTTGTGATGATGTTAGTTATCCCTGCTACAGAATGTAACTTGGTATTTATGTCTCAATATCAACTATCTGCTTGTTGCAAAGTTTTTGATTATTAATCTCAAACAACACTAAAATCAAGATAATAAATGAATAGAAGAGGTTTTTTTGTCTTAATAACTTGGATAGCTATATCATTCTTAATAGTAGTTGGTTGCAATCAAGTTACATCAAATAATTCAGCGAATCAAACAACAGAGTCGCAAGAGTTAACGGTATCAACTGCTGCAAGTATGCAAGATGCAATGAAAGAAGTAGCTTCTTTTTACCAAAAAGAACATCCAAACACGAAAATTGTTTATAACTTTGCTAGTAGCGGTACTCTAACTCAACAAATCAAACAAGGGGCACCAGTCGATATTTTTATCTCAGCAAACGAAAAATTTATGGATGAGTTGGATACAAAAAACCTTTTACTTCCAAAAACTCGCAAAAATCTTTTAAAAAATGATATTGTCTTGATTATCCCCAAAAAAGGGAATGTTGTTAATATCTCTAATTTTCAACAATTGACAAGTACTAACATCAAAAGATTTTCTATCGGAGAGCCAGAAAGCGTACCTGTTGGAGGATATGCGAGACAAGTTTTGACTTCTCTGAAAATTTACTCGCAACTCAAACCAAAGACTGTTTTTGCTAAAGATGTACGCCAAGTTTTATCCTATGTAGAATTGGGAAATGTTGATGCAGGCATTGTTTATGCAACAGATGCCAAAATATCAAATCAAGTTAAGGTTGCAGCTTCTGCACCAGAAAATACTCATAATCCAATTGTCTACCCAGTGGCAGCGATTCAACGTACTCAAAATCCACAAACAGCAAAAGAATTTATTCAGTTTTTAAATAGCGATCGCGCGAAAGATACCTTTACAAAATATGGTTTTCAAATCGCTAGTTAATTAACTCAGATATATAAAACAGATCATCATAAATCAATCAATTTACCCAAGTTTCTCATCAGTCTCTGCGTATGGAATTTGACTTATCTCCCTTGTGGATTTCTCTGAAAACTGCGATCGTCGCTACAGCATTTGCCTTTTTTGCGGGAATTATCGCAGCAGGTTGGATGAAGCAATATCAAGGCAAAGCTAAAGGAATCATTGATGGTGTCTTAACTCTTCCTTTGGTGCTACCGCCTACAGTAGTCGGCTTTTTGCTGCTAGTGCTGTTTGGTATTAACAGCCCCCTAGGACAATTTTTGACGCAACTGGGAATTACTGTTATTTTCTCTTGGCAAGCAACTGTTATTGCATCAGGGGTAGTTGCTTTTCCTTTAATGTATAAAACCGTCACTAGCTCTTTTGAACACATAGATAAGGATCTAATCAATTGCGCTCGTACTCTGGGAAGTTCTGAAGCTAAAATTTTCTGGTTAATTATTTTACCATTAGCTTTGCCGGGAATTGTTGCGGGGACAATTTTGGCTTTTGCTAGAGCTTTGGGAGAATTTGGTGCCACTCTAATGCTGGCTGGTAGTATACCCGGTAAAACTCAAACAATGCCGATCGCAATTTTTTTCGCTGCTGAAGCTGGCGATATGCGTAAAGCTTTAATTTGGGTGTTAATCATGGTGGCAATTTCTCTAGCTGTAATTGCTATGATTCATAACTGGAATCAATCCCAAGGTATTTCTAAAAGTCAAGATGGTAGAGGTACAATTTTAATTAGAAGTCTCATAAATTTAGTTATTTTTGGTCAATTTCAAGATATCAATTTTTCGGAAAATAAAACTTTATATCGGCCAATTTACCCGGAAATTTTAAATCCTAACTACACAAGCAAAAACCATCGTAGAAGCTGGTTACAAATTGGTAGAGTTAATGCAGGTAGAATGTTTGCTTTTAGTAGCCATGGCATACCATGTTCCCAGGAGTTATTATATTCGCCGTCTAGTTTTACAACTTCCTCAAATAAGAATAGAAAAGAACTGATAGTTAATATCGAAAAAAATTTAAAGAGCTTTCAATTACAAGTTGATTTTACCGTAGATGGAAAGACTTTAGGATTATTAGGTGCTTCTGGCTCCGGTAAAAGTATGACTTTGCGTTGTATCGCTGGATTGGAAAAACCAAATCGGGGATGTATTGTTTTAAATGGGAGAATTCTCTTTGATGCTAAACGCAAAATTAATCTTCCTAGCCGCAAGCGTCGCATTGGTTTTCTATTTCAAAACTATGCTCTGTTTCCTCACATGACTGTAGCGCAAAATATTGCCTTTGGTTTGCAAAAATTACCAAAACACGAACGCATATCCAAAGTGCAACAATATATTGATATGATGCAGTTGCAAGACTTAGAAAATCGCTATCCACATCAATTATCCGGCGGGCAGCAACAACGAGTAGCTCTCGCAAGGGCTTTAATTATCGAACCAGAAGCAATATTATTAGATGAACCACTTTCAGCACTCGATACTTATCTGCGCAATCAAATTGAAAAGTTGCTGAGAAAAGTTCTTTCTTCCTATAAAGGTGCTACTTTATTCATTACTCACAAATTAGAAGAAGCTTACCGCGTTAGTAGTAATATTTTAGTAATGTCAGAAGGGAAAGTCATTGCTAACGATACTAAAGAGAATATTTTTGAGCGATCGCCAAATTTAATTGTTGCTAAAGTAACTGAGTGTAAAAATATTTCTAGCGCTCAAATTGTTAATGCTCGTAAAGTCAAGGCTTTAGATTGGGACTGTAATTTAACGGTAGTAGAAGCAATTCCTAGTAATTTAAAATACCTGGGAATACGCGCTCATCATCTTACTTTTACAAATGATTCAAATCAAGAGAATACTTTTCCTTGTTGGGTTGCCGATATCAGCGAAACCCAGCATCGAGTAACTGTATATCTGAAATTGAATTATCCCTGTAGGGATCTTGAGGATTACGATTTACAAGTAGAAATTTATAAGGAAAAATGGTTTTGTATTAAAGATCGTCCCTTTCCTTGGTATGTTCGTTTAGATCCCATGCGGTTGATGTTGATGGAGAGTTGAGATTGGGGGATTTTTGAAAAATTTGGTTGTTTATGAGAGATGAGCGATTGACTAGTCTTCTGCATCAGTTTATTCGGTTTCACTTGCTGTGAAACCATGACGTTTGAATAAATTGGTCAGGAATTGCTCTACTATTTCTGTTGAATCTTCTTGATTAAGTTCATGGCCTCCAAATCGGTATACTTCATAACCAGCTAATTTTAACCGTCTATCTTCTCTAACCATTTCAGCATAAAGCCTTGGGCTAGCTTTGCTTTCTTCAGCGTAGTGTTGTTTCCCATCTATTTCTATTACTATTCTTATCCTTGCTGATAGTAAAAATAAAAAATCCATTCTTTGACGTACCAAGCGACGCTGATATTGCAATTGCTTTAATGTGTATGGATCGTAATGTAGATAAACCTGTGGTATTAAAGCAGGAAGCTTTTCTCCAAATCTTTGAGCAAATTTTTCAAAATAACTGTTCCAAAACAACTTTTCTGGCCCATCATCTAATGATTTAGCTAAACGAGTAGAAAGTTGTTTACCAACTTGTCTATCCGATTCTTTAAAAAGTTGTTTTTTTTCTCTCCACCAATCAACAAGATCCTTTCAAAAAAGACCATGTGGCTCAATATGACGATCGTATATAAGACAATAATCAGCATTTTTTACAATTTCTATATCATTGCTGACTGAATCAGAAAGAACGATTTCTGGTTTAGGCCCATTTGCTGCAAATATTAAATTCTTAACTGAGCAAGTAACACCTCCTTGAGTTGGAATAGCTTTATATAAAGGAAATCCGGAAAGCTGATTCGTTGCTTCTAATCGATATCCATCATTGACTAAATATGAATTTATAATTTCGGCATAATTTCCTTGAGTCTCCAGAGTTCTAACTATGGGGTGTACTATATTTTCGAGAAAGTTCAAAAACTTCCGATCTGATATTTGAAAAATATCAAGATACTCAAAGAACAAGTAGTTTTCACTCCAGTCATTGTTAGACTCCATATGCATGCGAATATCATCCCTAGCATTATTAAATCGAGGATCTTTTGAGGGCATATCTGATAAATCCCAAGTTCTTTCCAAAAATGCTACTAGCTCAACTTTGCCAGATATTTCACCTTGGAGAATGAGATCTTCAATAATATTTTGTCTAGTTTGTTTAGTAATCAGCATGGGCTATACAAGTGAAGTTAAACATAATTAACCTGAGTTCGGGTTAGGCAGATTGGGGTAAAAGTCACTCTATCTTAAGGCTAGGTTTCTTAGGCTAATGGCAATAAGCGATTAATCCTCACAGAAGGATTGCACATGAAGGTAGCAAAAGATTTTTAGGTACGCAACAATATGCAGAAGTAATTGAATGGCTATATTCTAAAAAGTCGTTTGTTCGATCATAATTTATTTTTTAATTTTGGGTATAGGAATCTGTCAGGCTGAAACTGCTGTGTTTCATACGGAGTAATGGTTTATATTGTGAATTCTACCACGTATTACTAGCATGCTCGCAACACGTGGTAGAATCTTCTCGTTGTAAATGCGAGAATACGGGGTAACGAGTATGAGAGATGATATGCCAAAACATATTCCGCAAGGTATGGCGGAACTTAGCGTTTATATAGATAAAGAATTAAAAACTCAATTCAAGATGACTTGTGTAGCTGAAAACAAGTCAATGAGTCAGGTTATAGGTGACTTAGTTAAGCAACACGTAGAGTCTCGAACTGAAACTTCCAAAAAAGGTAAGAACGCAGCGTGACTGAAGATAAGCAACCTAAAATCTCTCGACACGCAGTAACCGAAAAGTGGAGGTGCTACCAAATGGCAGAAACGAATGGATGGAAATTAGTAAGAATAGAACCGACTGGCGACAAATTACTGAAGTGGAATTGCATATTTGAAGGCGAAACGGAATTTCCTGACTACCAAAAGGAGAAATAATCAATGGGTAGAAAATATATCATTTTCCGTGCGGATTGGAGAGAAGAACAAGGAGCAGAAAGCCGATTACTAGCACACACCAGGGCTACTACAGATATTCTTGCAGAATACTTTGATTCTTCTAATAGTTCACTGCCAGAACCGGGGTATAGACTCAGGGAATATCACAAAATTGATGGTTTTGCTGATGGAGAATTTCCCGAAGTTAGTACTCACAGTCGTATCGGCGATTGGGAGGTAGCCAAGGTAGAGGAATACAAATCGCAGGATGCTGCGAATTTTGAATCAATTGTGATCTGCTACTGTAAATATTCTCCTATTAGCACTCCATTAGAGCCATTACCAAAAGTAAACACTTCTCATCAATTCCAGGAAGTAAAGTAATGTGAAAAGCAAATTTTACAGGACAAAGGAGGCAGAGTAAGACAATTTCACAAGTTTAAAACGATGTTACTTTCTCCTATTTGCTTAATATTTAAATTTTGGGAGAATAGGGTTTACATGTGATGATAATTTAAGTTGTGAGTTGTTAAGTAAGT
>JBCBQE010000444.1:0-5885 GCA_039820385.1 Cyanobacteria bacterium J06635_10 | reverse complement strand
TCCTATGGGCTATGCCCTATTCCCTTTTGATTCGATAAATTCGATGTCCTTTAATTTCTACGCCACATTCGTCTAGACGTTTTTGCCAACCGTCACGAGTACCAATTTCGCAGGGATTTTCAAACAGTCCTATTTTTTCTTCTTTTTGAGTGAAGCGGACAAATTTTTTGTATAGTGGATATTTGGGACTTACAAAGGTTTCTTTCCGGTGCAAAATGGGCGGGTTTTTTCTGATGGAGTAGTCGCAGCGAGTGATTTTGAATGTTTGTAAGTCGATTACTAAACTTGTTTTTAATGCTGGATGGGCATCGGTGTTGAAATCGGGATAATAAAGGTATGATATTCGTGGTTCACAGATGTGAAGTTTGATGAGCGTCGTTTCTTCAGGTCTCCCAAATACCCTACTGGCGCATCCTTCGTAGATTCGTAGTAATGGCTCTAGTTCCCCCAGTGCTTTGATATGAACGTAAAGTGCACTTGGAGTTAATTTACCAATTTGACTTTTCTCGCAGGCTGCTTTGATAATTTTTGGTTGCCCTAAACTGAATAATTTATCATCGGCGACTTCACAAGCATCGCGATATGTACCGAAAAAAGCTTTAATGTCATGACGAATTTTTGCAGGTAGTTTTGAGAATCTGGGACGTTTTCCCTCGAACTGTACCAATGCAATATAAACTTGAATATCGAGAGAACGACGGTAGGCGATCGCATCCCATTCAGCTTCGTCTGTTGCTTGTAATATTATTTTGAAGGCGCGGCGAAAGCTGACAAATTCTTGCAGTATTTTTTCTTCGGCTTGTGGTTTTAATTCCCCTTTTACTGGCAGTCTGCCACGTTTTGTATAAAATTTCATCAGCGGCTCTAATTCTTCTTGGCAGTCTTCAAATCTCTTTGTCGCCAGACGAATCCGCGGCGCAATTACGCGGGAATAATACCACTCGGCGCGAAAGTTTTCTTTTTCTTCTTCTGAGCGGAATACTAAGTAAATACCCAAACATATGGGTATGGAATCAACTTCCAAGGTGCGATCGATATATTTTTTCAGTTCTGCTTGTTCGTAATATTTCTGAAAGGTATTGCGACTAGTTACCACACCATCGCCATAAGCTACTTGATTTTTGCTGCTGGGGGCATTTACTAATACTTGAGCGGCAACTATTAATACTTTACCAGTCAATTCCCAGGCTTTTTTAAGGCAAATGATGCGTTCCTCGGTATCTTCAATAACGTTGAGAATATAGCCAAAATTAACAACATCGGCAGAATTTAAAGGTGCATCGGGTTTATAATAAGGGTCCCAACCCGTGCTCTTAAAGCCCATATCGGTCAATTTTTTCACATCAGTGCCATGTCCGCATCCATAATCAAAAAATGTGGTATCCCTGTTAATAATTTCAAATTCGACTGCCAATTTTATCGGACGGGATAAGTCTGTGCGGTAAATTGCTGCTCTATGGCGTTCAATTTCAAAAGCTTCCAGCATAAGACGAAGCCATTAATATCATGGCTATATTCTTTCAATTTTTGGTCGCTAATTCAATCAAGTCTTCAATTTTCTTGATATTTGGATCCCCTGCTAAGTACCCGATACCGCGATGTAGGTGCAAGCGAAACTGGGTTGCGAGGGTTTCTTTATCGGTTCCTAAACCATCGTTATGACAGCGTTGTTTGAGCGCTATAAGCAAGATATCGGACATTTCACCGCCAAATATTCGCCAGCTTAATTCAACGTTACTATCTTGGGGTATAGGTACGGGAGAAGGAATACTTTTTTCAGCCAGGGAGCGACAAAATCCCCAGCGACAAAGGATATTCCACTGATCGATTTTAGTAAAGCGTCTCAGTTTTAAAAGTTGATCTTTGGCTGTTTGCGATAAGCGAATGCGTTCAATTGGTGATTCCATAAAAATTGTTAGTTGGAAGGTTGTTGGTGGTTAGTTGTTGGGAGTTAATAATTTAAAGTTGTCTCCCCATTTCCCCATCCCTGTTACCAAAAATACCCCGATTCTACCGTGGTTTGACGGGTGTTTTGAGAGTATTTAAGCACGTATTCGCGGGCGATCGCTTCGTTTTTTCGTAGGGTTTTTACTTCTTTTTCTGCTATTTCTGTATCGGTGGAAAGTAATATTACTTGATGAGACGCTGAAGGAAAGTATCTTTCTATTAAGTTGCTGCGGTGGGATGAGTCTAAGCGTCCTAAAGGGGTATCAATGGCTACGGGTAAATTATGTCCCGATACTCTTGCTAGTGCCCAGAGAAAGGCGATCGCCAGGAGTTGTTTTTCCCCTGCTGATAGGCGATGTTTGTCAACGGGTTTGGAGTTTAAATCGTATAGAGAAAGGCTGAAGGTGTTGGTGTCAATGACGATGCGGTGTACTAAGTCAGATTTATGAAGTAGGTACCGGAAGCATTCTGTGACTTCGTTTTCTAATTTGTTGAGTTTTCTTAAGGTAAGTCGTTCGCGAAACTGTTTGAGGGTTTGTTGTACTCTTATTGATGCATCTATAATATTCTCTTTACTGTTACGTTCGATGGTTTTTACACTATATTCTGTTAAGTCTTTTTTTAATTTATCGATTTCTGTTTGTAGTTCTGTTATGCGACGAGTTACTGTTTCACAATTACTTTTAATATCGGCAACTTTATCTTGTGCTTCTTTGACTAGTTCTACTAGTTTTTGATAATCTTCTGGTGCTGCTGCTGCTTGTATTTGTCTTTCTAATGTAATAATTTCTTCTTCTTGGTTTTTTAGCTGTTTCAATTGCTGTCTACCTGTATTACAAGCATTTTTTAAGTAGTAGAGAACATTGCCTAGTTGACTTAAACTTTCAGCAGGGGCATTTAACCAAGGTGATTCTTGTAAGGATGTATTTATGGTTTCTACATCTTCGTTGATAAATTTTCTTATTTTAGCAAGTTTATTTTTGGCAATATCTAGTTTATTAATAAAATTTAATAAGCGTTCATCTCGTTCGAGCAATATATCTCGTGCTATCTGCTGCTGTTGAATTTTTAATTCTGCTTCACCTTGTTGTTGAGCTTGATTTAGTAATGGTTCAATTAGTTTTAATGGTAAAACACCCGCTGTTAATTCACACATTTGGTGACGGGTATTTTCTGCTTCCTTAATTTTTTCGATTTTCTGCTGTTCTAATTGACTGCTTTCTGAAGCAATTTTTCCGCCTTCACTTAGAAATTTATCAAATGCTTCTTGTTGATTTTTTTCTGCTTGTTGTAAAAGTTCTAATTCTTGTGTCTCTATCTTTTTGGTTGCTGCGTATTCAACTTGATGATGTTTGAGTTGCTTTTCTATTTCTTCTAAATTAGCAAGTTCTTTTGTATCCGCAAGTTCTTTACGTTTACGATTAACTAATATCTCTAAGTCTACTGTCAAACGCTCCGCTAATTCTAACCCTAAAAGAGCGCGAATGGCTTCAACTACAATATTAGGCGGAACTTCAAGTTCTGCAAGTTCTTTTACTTGTTCGCCATCAAATAAAAATAAATTAGAAATTCCTAAAGGTAAGAGATTTTCAATATATTCATCCCAAATATTTACTAATCCCTCATCCAGCCATTCATCCGAATCGCGAATGTCTAAAATTCCTAAATGGTCTTTACCTTCTTTGGGATTTTTTTCCCAAGTTCTAACTATACGATATCTGACTGGTCGATCGTTTTCAATATGTTCAAAAGCTAATTCAATACGAGTTTTATCTATAGGTGATTTATGGCTATTTACACATTGATTTAGAAAGTCATTATAACTTAAATTACCGCGAGTAGAGCATTGAGCGCGATGTCCGTAAAGTGCGAGACGAATCGCATCCATCAAGGTTGTCTTTCCCCCACCATTCATCCCACCTACAAGAATAATTGGATGGGGATTATCATCATCATTTGGCTCTAAATTGATTACCTGACGACCATAATAAGGACCAAAATTTTCTAAAACAAGTTCTAGGAATATCATATTATGGAAAAGGTCAAAGGTTAAAGGTTAAAGGTTAAAGGTGCTATAAGTATTAACTTATAAACACTAAGCACGTTCCAACTAACACCTATCAACTAACAACTAACAACTAATAACTAACTTCTCACTGTTCTCTATCTGATTGCTTTTTTCTAAATTTCCTCTCTGCCCAGGTTTGAGGTTCTTCTATGACTTTCTCTGTGGTAACATCGCCCAAGGTTAACTGTTTTACTTTATCAATATCACCTTCACCGGCGGCGTTTTTTAAATCGCGTTTGAAGTGAGCGTTTTTAATTGCGTCTTCTTGATTTCGCGAACTTGTTTCAAAACACTTTTCTAAGGCTTCGTATATTCCCACGCGCCGCGATTTTTTGCGATACTGACGCTCGGTATCTAACAGTTTCGCCATTAATTCTAAATGCATTGCGTCGTTTTCACAGATTTCTTCTAATACTTCCCATTCATCGCTACCTAATAAACTATAACCTGCACCTGGACGTGGATCGATAAATTCTTGGTCTGTCACTTCTTGATAAATACGGGGTAAACTATCATCAAATTCGTGTTTTTCTTCCAACCAAATACGTCTGATTTGACTGAGTTCATCTGGGGTAATTAAAGTAATATCGCGCATATTTTCTGGCGCAGTTTGACGAGCTTGGGTTTGCGCTTCTAACACTCTTCTTAACCAATGTTCGCGCCAATATTTTGTATAAGGACCTGGTACTGGTTGAACTGAGGTTTCACCATCTATGTTACGCTCAAATAGTTGCACGTTTCCCCAAATTCGCCGAAAATCTCGTTTATCATGGTCATCTTGAATATCTAATTCGTTACGAATATCTAAAAGCGGCTGCATCCATTCTTTTTCTTCGTCATTTTGAATCATTGCTTCCATGGATTTATCTTTAGTTACCATGGTGCAAACCCAACACCCAAAGCGTGAATCGCCGCAACTAGGAGTAGAGGTATCGACTACTAAGGGACATTCATTATCTGCCGTGGCACCACGGTACATAGAAAATAAATCTTTGTTATTACCTCCCCAAGGATTTTCACATTGATTGAGGTAAATCCAAACATCGTTATTACTCCAATCTTCGATGGGGGTGTAAATTAAAGAGTTGGGTAAACTCGCATTTGGACTCAAACGCTCGCGTATTCTACCTGCTTGATGCTTTTGCATTGTGGCGGCTCGTCTTGAACTTTCGGCTTTGCGAGTACCTAAGACTAGAATTGTTTCGCCGTTGGCTCTAACCATTTCCCGAATAAACTGGTTAGCTGGATTAATTTTCAAACGCGGCGTACACCAACGGAATTGATTCCTCGGAGCTGGATAACCTCTACCAATTAAATTTACCCAGAATGTGTCTTGAATTACTGGCAACAATAAATGTGGTTCGATGGGCATTCCTTTTTCTTTAGCAGCGGATGCCAGCAACTTCATCGAATTACGTACCCATGTTGTGACTATAGGATTTTCTACTAGGGTATCGGTAGTAATTACGTGAATTTTTTTATTTCGTTTTTTTGGTGGTAAAGTGGCGATCGCATTCCAAATTAGTTGCAAGATTGTGCTGGAGTCTTTACCCCAAGATACGCCTATAATCCAAGGTATTTCATCTAATAAATACAGTTCTTGAATTTCTGTAGTAATTTCTGGAATTTTATCAATTACTGTAACTGGTGTTGACTGGCTTTTTGGTTCTGATTGTTGGGCAATAGTCATTCGATTTTAGATTTTAGATTTTAGATTTTGGATTTTAGATTATCCTCTATCAGAATTTCTATTTATATCAGGGCAAAAACTAGTATTACATAATTTTGTACCAATTCAGGTTTTTAAAAACTTATTTTTTTATTTTCCATTTTTATATATAGTATTTGGATGCCTATATTTGATATTTTT
>JBCBQE010000443.1:2806-5888 GCA_039820385.1 Cyanobacteria bacterium J06635_10 | reverse complement strand
TTCAACAATAAATTTTTGACCAGTTACTAAAGTATCAAAGTAATCGGGAGCCTTTCTTAAGTCAGCAGTAAACCCTTTTAGTTGTGGCGTATCAGCGATCTCTACAGCATGAATAACTGTAAAAATACCATTGTTGAAGATGTTGCTCTTGATAAACGTTTAGCATCTTTGGTATCAGATACTTTAAAAGTTGGGAATCAAGCTATTTTAGAAATTCCGTTACGAGATTCAAACGGATTAATTGGTATACTTGGTTTTTATGATTCGCAAGCGCGAAATTGGAGCGAATATGAAATTACTACAATTACTGAAATTGCCAATTATTTAATTGTGGTAATTCGGGATCTTCAAACTCAAGAAGAACATCAAAAAATTGAGATAGAGCTAAGAGAAAGTGAAGCATTTTTACGAGCACTTTATGAAGTAGCAGCAGTTCATAATGTTGATTTTGAGCAACGCATTCAATATTTATTGGCAATGGGATGTCAAACATTTGATTTGGAGTTTGGCATTTTAGCGCGTATTGAAGATAACCGCTATAAAGTCACTGTGGCAGAGGTTGCAAACGATTCTTTGTATCCGGGATATAGTGTGGAATTAGAACGAACTTTCTCTTCCGAAGTCTTGGAAAATGATGAGCCTTTAATAATTACACATAGTAAAAATTCTGATTGGTGCAATCATCCCGGCTACAAGTTATTTAGCATGGAATCTTACATCGGTACTCGGGTATTAGTTGGGGGTAAAGTTCATAGTACTCTCTCCTTTTCCAGCCTCAAACCGCGACAGCAACCGTTTAAGAATGCATACAGGGAATTATTAAAATTAATGGCACAATGGGTTGGCAGCCAAATTGAACGAGAGCAAGCCGAAAAAGCCATTAAACAGCAATTTCATCGCGCTTTATTACTGAAACAAATTACCCATGAAATTCGCCGAAGTTTGGATGCAAAACAAATTTTTGAAACTACTGCAATTCAAATCGCTAACACTTTTAAAGTTAATCGTTGTTTAATTCGTAGATATATACCTGGTGAGACTAATAAAATTCCGACAGTAGTGGAGTATTTAGAACCAGCTTATCCATCAATGCGACACTATCAAATTCCCATCAAAGGTAATCCCCACGCCGATAAAATGTTATCTCAAGATAGTGCGATCGCCACACCAAATATTTCTACAGAACCTTTATTAAAATTTGAGTTAGATACATATGTAAAAATGCAAATCAAGTCAATGCTGGCGATTCGCACTTCCTATCAAGGTGAACCGAATGGTAGTATTGTCTTGCATCAATGTAATTATTATCGTCAATGGACTAAAGATGAAATTGAATTACTAGAATCTGTCGCCGCACAAGTAGGAATTGCTCTTGCTCAAGCTCGCCTTTTGCAACAAGAAACTCAACAAAAACAAGAACTTACAATTAAAAATAATCAGTTAGAGCAAGCGAAACTTGATGCTGAAGCTGCCAATGTCGCCAAGAGTGAATTTTTAGCAATGATGAGCCACGAAATCCGCACGCCAATGAATGCGGTAATTGGTATGAGTGGGCTGTTGCTGGATATGGATTTGACTCCCCGACAATTAGATTTTGTGGAAACTATTCGCAGCAGCAGCGATACATTGCTAGCTATTATTAACGATATTTTAGACTTTTCCAAAATTGAATCGGGTAAGTTAGATTTGGAGAAAATTCCGTTTCACTTGCGTAATTGTGTAGAAGAATCTTTAGATTTATTAACTTCTCAAGCTGCTGCAAAAAACTTAAATTTAGCCTACACTATTGACAGTCAAACTCCAACTTCAATTATTGGGGATATAACGCGAGTACGGCAAATATTAATAAATTTACTTAGCAATGCAGTTAAATTTACAGAAGCAGGTGAAATAGTTGTTTCTGTAACAGCAAAACAATTAACTAATACAACAAATAATTATCAAATTCAATTTGCCGTTAAGGATACTGGTATCGGTATTCCCGAAGATAAAATAAAACGATTATTTAACCCCTTTAGTCAGGTTGATGCTTCCATGACTCGTCAATATGGCGGTACTGGATTAGGTTTAGCAATTAGCAAGCGCTTAAGCGAAATTATGAATGGCACCATGTGGGTAGAAAGTACACCCCAACAAGGTTCTACATTTTATTTCACCATCGTAGCCCAGTCGTGCCTCAATAGCCAAATCATTAATCTAGAGGATATTCAACCACATATAGCCGGAAAGCGATTGTTGGTAGTAGACGATAACTCCACCAACCGCCAAATTCTGACTTTACAAATGCAGAAATGGGGAATTATTGTTGTCACCGCCGCATCCGGTTTGCAAGCCTTGGAATTAATCAATTCCGAATCAAAATTTGATATGGCGATCGTAGATATGCGAATGCCACAAATGGATGGTTTAACTTTGGCTGAGCGCATTCATTCCATACCGGGTTACGAACAATTTCCTCTAGTAATTTTAAGCTCCGTTGATAGATTAACTCAACAACAAATCGCAGCTAAATCGGAATATGTGACTCTACTGAGCAAACCAATCAAACAATCCCAACTTTACGATACCTGCGTGCGTATTTTATGCGGAAAACAAATTTCGATATTGTCTTCCACAAACAAAATGTCAAAGTTTGACTCGAAATTGAGCGAAAAACTACCATTACGCATTCTTTTGGTAGAAGATATGCCTTTAAATCAAAAGGTAGCTTTACATATGCTACAGCGATTGGGTTATTGCGCCGATGTGGCAAGTAATGGATTGGAAGCCCTTCATAATTTGCGCCGTCAAGACTACGATATCGTTTTTATGGACGTACAAATGCCGGAAATGGATGGATTGCAAGCAACTCGCCATATCTGCAAGGAATGGGCACCAGGCTCTCGCCCTTGGATTGTTGCCATAACTGCCAACGCCATGCAGGGTGATAGGGAAGAATGTCTCAATGCTGGAATGAATGACTATATCAGTAAACCCATTCGTATTGAAGCTTTGATGGAAATTTTCAATAACTATAAGAATTTACAACAGTCATTAAATAAAGACTCCGATTCTACAGCTGTTGTCAATAGGAATAAATCCC
>JBCBQE010000443.1:0-2797 GCA_039820385.1 Cyanobacteria bacterium J06635_10 | reverse complement strand
TGATAGTTACCTTGAAGATGCACCGCCAAAACTGCAAGAAATTTCCCGTGCCCTCGCGAGACACGATACTGAAAGTCTACGTAGTTATGCGCATGCATTAAGGTCATTGAGCGTTACCATTGGTGCTCAATCCTTAGCTCGGGTATGCACTGAATTAGAAACTATAGCTCGGAGTGGAAGTACATTCAGAGCTTCGACTTTGGTGCAACAACTTGATACAGAGTACCAACGGGTAGAAACAGCTTTGCAACTAGAATATCCCACCAGGAGGCATCATGATTAATTCCTACTTACACAATAACCCACCCCAAATTCTCGTAGTAGACGATCAAAAAACTTTGCGATTAGTGTTGCATAAAGCAATGGAGAAGCAGGGATATCGGATAATAGAAGCCTTTAACGGAGAACATTGTTTGGATATTTGTCATAAATTTATACCAGACATGATATTACTCGATGCCATGATGCCTCGAATGGATGGCTTTGAATGTTCTACCAAGTTGCAAAAACTTATGGGTGATAATTGTCCGCCGATTTTAATGATAACAGTTCTCGATGACCAAGAATCTGTAGAACGAGCTTTTCAGGTAGGAGCAAGCGATTACATTACAAAACCCATCGATTGGGATGTACTAGCACAGAGGGTTAATCGCTTATTAACATCTCGCTGGGCAATATTAGAAACTCGTCGTCAAATTGAACGCGAATGTCGATTAACAGTCAGTTTAGAAACAGCAAGCCGCGAATTACAAAGCCTTCCTTCTAGCGATATTTTAACTAAAGTCGCCAGTCGTGCCTACTTTAACGAATACTTACAGCGCGAATGGAAACGATTGCAAAAGTATCAATTACCTCTTTCTTTAATTTTGTGTAAAATTGATTTTTCCGAACTAGATTATCAAGATAAAGATGAACATTTGTGTCAAATCGCTGACATCATGCGTCAATGCAAAAGGCGCTCTACCGATTTTCTTGCTCGCTACGGTGATGAAGAATTTGCGCTCATTTTAGCCAATACCCAAACAGCAGAAGCAACAGAAGTAGTCAAAAATATTCAAGCTTCCTTTGATACTCTAGATATAGAAAGCAAACTTTTACAGCTTAATTTCGGAGTTGCCAGCGTTATTCCTAGTTCCCAATCATCTGTATATAAATTACTTAAAAATGCAGAACTAAATTTAGAGTTTGGAATTTATCAATTTACAATGAATAATGAACAATTATCAGTCCCACCGGGTAAATTGCGCTATTAAGTAGGTCAGCGTTGAAAATAGTGAGTGGGAATAAGGCTTTTAACTCAGTTTACATTCTGTCACATAGCCCTCGTTTATTTATCCCGACTTACTTAAATTTGACATTAATGGTTATACATATAAATTGTATAAGGACGTTGCCGAGTGCCAATCAACAATCTTCACGATATGTATCGATAATTTGCTGAATTACTATTACATTATCAATCAGATTTGTTAAATCAACCTATGATATCAAGTCCGGCTAATTTCTGATTATATAGTCGAACCTCAAATGCTATTACTCCTAACTCCTAACCTATTAACTGAATTAACCCAAATAAATAATATACATACCGCCAATATATAAAACAATTAAACCCAAAACATCATAACTAAGACGTAACCTTGATGGACAAGTTGTGCGGTAAATTAATCCTACAATCGCCAGGGAAGTCATCATCATTGCTATAACCGCAGTGAAAATATGCACTTCGCCTATTTTTGTCCATAAATCGCCTTTAAGATAAACAACGTCGTAAACTCCTAAGATTGCCATATTAAAAATATTGGAACCAAAAACGTTAGAAATTGCTAAATCAACAGCATCTAATCGTACCGCAGCGATTCCAGCAGCAACTTCGGGAAGCGACGTGGTTATTGCCAGTAACAACGAACCAATAAAACTTTCTCCCAATCCCGTCTCTTGAACAACTCTGTCTCCCAACCAAGCCAACCATACCCCTAATATTACGATCGCCAGTGAAGATAAACCAAATATTAAATACGCTGTTCGCGGTTTGACATGGGAGTATTCATAAGCTTCACCTTCTTGCTCTAATACTTCATTACGCCGTCTCATTTCAAACTTAGCAATCAAACGAGCGCTAATCAAGTAAAACCCTATAAGCACAAGAGAAGGAATACCAATCCAACCCAACATTGGATGTATACCTAACTGCCCTAAAAATATCCCAACTCCAGCTACACCCAAAAGCAAACAACCCAAACCAGCCGCTAAACCGTGAGTAACCTGTGCTTGTTGAAAAAGCGGACCTCCTCCGGTAATAATATCTAATATTGCCAGAATCATTAAGTTGAATAAACAGCTACCAAATATACCTCCTGCGGCTAAATCTGGTGCATCCAGATAATTAACCGCACTCACACCAGTAGCCAATTCCGGCAAAGAAGTGCTTCCAGCAAGTAAAATAGCGCCTACCCAATTACGTCCCAAACCACTCTTCTCAGCCACCATATCGGCGCTTTGGGAAAGTTTTGAACTTACTACTATCACCAGCGCTATACATATAATGACTTGAATCCAAAGCATTTAGGAATATCCTCTTTTCGCTGTTTCTCAGATGATATGTTATTACTTCCTGATGGGATTTGTAAGCTGTTAATTCGTAATAGTTAACAGTTAACAGTCAACAGTCAACAGTCAACAGTCAACAGTCAACAGTCAACAGTCAACAGTCAACAGTGAACAGTGAACAGTAAACAGTGAACAGTGAACAGTTAACAAAGGTTAAGGGCTAATGGCGATGGTAAATAAATTTATA
>JBCBQE010000442.1:0-5894 GCA_039820385.1 Cyanobacteria bacterium J06635_10 | reverse complement strand
ATAGATAACAAAGAAATTAAAAGTATTTTAGTTTTCCCAATTGCTGGGAAGCCGAAAGAAACTGCTTATAAATTAAATGAATTGATATCGGAATAATAGATATAAGTTCCTAGTTGCGCTTTAGCGCATCCGGTAAATAATGATGAGCTAAAGCGCTACTACGAACGTCTTTTTTTAATTTAATTCCCAAACTATTATTTTAGATTCTTTGTCTTTAACTAGATTAATAAAGTTGAATTTTTATAAAGTACGCAAATAAATTTTATAAGTATTACTATTTCTGACATACTAAGCTTGTTATCCGATTTTTTTGTAATTTCCAAGAGTATATGGTTAGCAGTATTTATATAAGAAACAAAACACAAATTGGTGACTTCAGAAGGATTAATTAAATCTTGCTTCTTTGCTTCTTTCAAAATATAAAATACTTTTTGTTCGTCTCCCATTTATCAATACAATCCTCTATAGGGATTCTATCATGCTTGAAATATCTAATCCTCTCATAATTCCGCTATAATTTTGAATGAGTTTCGGGAACGTAGATCGTGTTAAAGTACAACTTGCCGAGGTATTTACCTTCAGCGGAAGAACTACCAGACTCCGATGAAACGCCCGTGGATAATGAACTGCAAGAATTAATACCGGGGTTACTCAAAGCAATACTTTTAATCCTTTGGGGAGAAAGGATGGATTGGTTTTTCGGTGTTGATATGGGTATTTATTATCACCCCGATAAGCCGCCAATTGTACCCGACGGATTTCTTAGCTTGGGTGTTGAGCGCGCCTACGATGAAGAATTACGCCCTAGCTACGTACTGTGGGATGAAAATGTAATTCCCATTCTGGCTTTAGAAGTTGTTTCCCGAAATTATCGCAAAGAGTACACGGCTAAATTAGATGAATATGCAGATAATGGTGTACTTTATTATGTAATCTATTCCTCCCGTCGCCGTCGTAAACCGCGTTTAGAAATACATAAATTAGTCAACGGTAAATACGAATTACAAGAAGGTAATCCCTTTTGGATGCCGGAAATTGGTTTAGGAATAGGTTGTCAAAGGGGAAATTATTCCGGAGTGACGCGGGAATGGTTGTACTGGTATGACTCCTCAGGAAAGCGATATCCCACCCCTAAAGAGCAAATAGAGCAGGAGACATTACGCGCACAACAAGAGACATTACGCGCTCAACAGGAAGCCCAACGAGCACAACAAGAAGCCCAACGAGCACAACAAGAAGCCCAACGAGCACAACAGGAAGCCCAACGAGCACAACAAGAAGCCCAACGCGCCGACATCGCAGAGCAAAAAGCCCAACAAATGGCAGAAAAGTTACGGGAATTAGGAATAGATCCAGATAGCTTGATTTGAGGGGTACTCAATATAATTTTTTTTCTACTTAAAAAATTTTTATGGGAGCCCTTGACATAAATTTAAAAAGCAGACTCAAAAGCCTGCTCTATAAGAATTATAAATCTGTTTTAAAAATTGTAACTAAAAACCTGAATAACGCAATTCTCTGGTATACTCCCAGGATTCACTTTAATCTTAGGTATACTGGCGGGAGTTACCCTAATCGTGTCGCTATTACTACGATTTACCTCCACTCCGCCCATTAAACTCAGAAAATCATCTAAAGGCGCAATCTCACAATTATCGTTATCGGCAGCTTGGGTACGATAATGAGTCGGAATGATTAACTTAGGTTGGAGTTCAACGATCGCCTTTTTAGCTTCGGAGGCATTATAAGCCTTAGCACTACCCCCAACAGGGATTAATAATACATCAGGATTCGCCATCAGAATTTTTTGCTCGTCAGAAATAGGAGCAGCGGCACCTCCTAAATGCAATATATCAACTCCAGCTTGCTTCCAGCGCCAAACCGTATTTACACCAAAACGTTTTCCACCAATGCGATCGTGATCTACCGCAATCCCCTGAAAGTCGATGTTGTTAAACTTATAAACTCCAGCTTGATAAATTAATTTAGGTTCCCCCGGTAAATCTTCTACCGAACCTTCATCCAACAACTGACTGCTAATTAATACTAGATCCGCCGGAACTTTAGGCGTACGATAGCCAGCAGTACAGCCTTTAGTAGTAAAAGGGTTTGCTAAAATTTTCGTCCCACCACCCGTAAACAAAAAGCTAGTATGCCCCAACCACTGAATTGATAACGAACCACCAGATTGGGCATTAACTCGCAACCCAGAGCCTAAGTTAGCAAACAACGCACTTGCTAACCCCGCTCCAGCGTAGCCCATCAATTGTCGTCGTTTCATTTACTCTCTCAAAGGTAATTTTTCTAGAAAGTTTTGCAGTAATTGCTTTCCCGAATTTGTCAGGATACTCTCTGGATGAAATTGGACACCTTCTACGTGAGGAAAGTTCCTGTGTCGCACTCCCATAATTGTCCCATCTTCGACCCAGGCTGTGATTTCCAATACATCCGGAATAGTATCTCGCTCTATTACTAAACTATGATACCTGGTTGCGGTCATCGGATTATCTAATCCCTGAAAAACTCCTACTCCGGTATGAGAAACTTCTGAAGTTTTGCCATGCATCAATTCTGGAGCAGAGACAATTTTACCGCCAAATACTTGACCTATACTTTGATGACCCAAACATACGCCTAAAATTGGGTACTTTGCTCCCAATTCTTCAATTAATTTTAAAGAAATTCCAGCATCATCAGGTCGTCCAGGACCTGGAGAAATTATTATAGCATCAGGCTTCAACGCCCGTATTTCATCTAAAGAAATCTTATCATTACGAAACACCTTAATTTGATCTGCTACAGGGAATAAAACAGCTAACTCTCCCAAATACTGTACCAAATTGTAGGTAAAGCTGTCGTAATTGTCTATGACTATCAGCACAGCGATTAAAATTCATTATTTTATCTCTGATGCCAAGCTTGTTCGATTGTCTTAACTATTGCTTATTAAAGTTTATAGAAGTCAATTCTAAAATTTACAAAGACGATAAAATCAACTCGAACAAAGGAGGCAATATAAGCATAGCAGCTACCAATACCGCAACCAAAGCTGAAACCAACACCGCACCAGCAGCACAATCTTTAGCAATTTTCGCTAATTCGTGATACTTTTGCTCAACTGTCAAATCAACAACAGACTCAACAGCAGTATTTAGTAACTCTAAAGCTAAAACTAAACCGCTAGTGACTGCAATTACCGCCATTTCTACTGGCTTCAGATGTAAAAAAATGCCCAAGCCTATTGCCAAAGTGCAGACAGATACGTGGATGCGAAAATTACGTTGAGTTTGAAAAGCGTAGGTAATTCCAGCCCAAGCATATTTAAAACTAACGAACAAATTCGATGCAACTGACCAAGATAAATCTCGTTGTTTAGACACAACTGTTTCTAAACTATTTGGTTTGGGTGGAGATGAAATTTGCTGAGACATAGACATAAAAATATAAATGCTGCAATCGTAAAATCAAGTTTTTCCGGAATTTTCAAAATTTAATCAATCAAAATGGCTATTTTCTACAGGAGTCTTATAACAGGACAATTGAAGTATGGCATTAAACTAGCCGAACTGGCGAGTCTATTCTATGTTAATATCAATACCTAACGTCTTCAGTAATATTACTTGCTTATTCATCATTCTTTGTAAACTCTCTTCATCAGGATGATCCCATCCGATCAGATGTAGCAAACCATGAGATACTAACCAAGCTAATTCAGTTTTCAAAGGATGTCCTTGCTGTACTGCTTGAGTAGAGGCAGTATCAACAGAAACTATAATATCGCCAAGATATAAAGGTTCATCCTCAGTATCAATTTCCGTAACATAGGCTGAATCTACTTCCAAAGCTGCAAAAGCCAAAACATCTGTAGGCCTATCTTGATGACGGTACTGAGAATTTAGGTTTTGAATTTCCTTGTCATCCGTCAAACGCAGCCCAATTTCGTACATAGAAGCTGGGGGGATATCGCTTTCCATTATATCTACCCATTGACAAAACCAGTTCTCCCAAGTTTCAGCACAAATGCGGACATCTTCATCCCCATTTGTTATAGCTTCTTTCGGAGAAGATTCATGAAAATAATCTTGTACGTAAACTTCAATTCGCCGTTTATCCACTCAATCTCTCCTCGCTAACGAGTTAGATAAGCAAGACCAATCAATACAGCCAACAGCCCAAAAGTCGTAAGTGCAAAATGCTTTAGCGAGGTGCCACCTTTTTGCACCATATTCCGCATTGCCAGTTTTGTATAGCTAGGTTTATCTTCCTTGGTAGAAGAGTCGTTCATAATAATTCGGTAACAAACTCTTCTACCAATGTAACAAATTGTTGAGAAATAGAGTGCCGATTTGGCATTTTCTAAGAATTTGGTAATAGGTAATTGGGAATAGGATTTTTTTTCATCTCACTATTACCCATTACCCATTACCCATTACCCATTACCCATTCCCCAATTACCCATTCTCCACGACTTGGTTTTCCTGTCGTAGATAGGCTTGAATGAACGAATCTAATTCGCCATTCATCACATCGGCGATCGCAGTTGTTTCGATGTTGGTACGTAAGTCTTTCACCATCTGGTAAGGATGGAATACATAGTTACGTATTTGATTTCCCCAAGAAGCTTCTACCATATCGCCGCGAATCTCGGCAATTTCTTTGGCATGTTGTTCTTGAGCAACTACTAACAGCTTTGCTTTGAGACGAGCGAGGGCTTTTTCTTTGTTCTGCAATTGCGAACGTTCTTCCGTACATCGCACGGCGATATTTGTCGGCAGATGCACAATTCGCACAGCGGTTTCTACTTTGTTGACGTTTTGTCCACCTTTACCCCCTGCCCTAGATGTAGTAATTTCTAAATCCTTATCGGGAATATCTAACTCTACATTGTCATCTATCTGCGGCATGACTTCTACGCCGGCAAAACTGGTTTGTCGCTTACCGTTAGCATTGAAAGGAGAAATCCTTACCAAACGATGAGTACCCATTTCCGAACGTAAATACCCGTAGGCATAGCGCCCGGTAATTTCTAGAGTCACCGATTTTATCCCAGCTTCATCTCCCTCTGATTTGTCGGTAATCCCAACTTTATAACCGTGACTTTCTCCCCAACGTGTATACATTCGCAGCATCATTTCTGCCCAGTCTTGGGCATCAGTACCGCCAGCACCGGCTGTAATAGTTAGTAAAGCACCTTTACTATCGTAGGGACCAGAAAGTAACTGCTGTAACTCCCATTGGTCAAGTTCGCGGTTGAGACTTGTAACGTTAGATACAGCTTCACTCAAGAGCGACTCATCAATATCGGACTCTAAAAGTTCAACAACTGCCTTAGTATCCTCTAAACTAGAATGCCAGTCATGATACTGTTGCAGATGTTCCTTAAATTCGTTGAGTTCTTGCAGCGTATTTTGAGCCTTATTTTGGTCATCCCAAAATTCCGGCTGTGCTGCGATTTGTTCTAAATCTTGAATTTTAGCTTTGAGTGCGGGTAAGTCAAAGATAGTCCTGAGTTTTACCCAGGCGATTAGATAACGTTTCGATTTCGCGTTTGATTTCTAGAACTTCCATGTTTGTTTGTATTAGTTAGCTTTGATGCTTCTAGAATCTGTGTGATTTTATATTCCTTTCTGATTCTAGCGATTGTCTGGTAAATTTTCTCGTTTTTAAGAAGAAATTAGGGATTGCGGAAATTGCGGTCTTGGTGTCTCCCCAAGTAGAGCAAATTTCCAAGAGAGGGGATTGGATATTAATTCAAGATGGTGCGTGACGGCAATTTTAAATTTATTTGGTTGTGTTTGATGATTTATCGGAGCCGTCACAGCACCCTACAATTAATGTGTTTGTTTTAGATAGGTTTTGGTAAACAAATCTAGATTCCCTTTCATTACTTCCTC
>JBCBQE010000441.1:0-5895 GCA_039820385.1 Cyanobacteria bacterium J06635_10 | reverse complement strand
GCTGGAGTTCGTACTACTACCTGGGCTGGTTTAGATTTTATCTTAGATGAACAACCAGATTTAGTAATTTCCGGTATCAATGCTGGAGAAAATATTGGACCTGGTGGTGCAGTTTCTTCTGGTACAGTAAGTGCAGCAGTTACAGCATTATTAAGAGGAATTCCGGCGATCGCAATTAGTGGTGGTATTGATTTAACCACTTTTGAAACTCCCGATACAACTTACACTGCTGGTGCTGAGTATTTAGTTAATTTAATTGCTCAATTGCAAGCAACTCAAGGTGAAGATGAATTTATTCTTCCCGACGGTAAAGGTTTAAGTATTAATATTCCTAGTCGTTTCCCAGATGGTGTAACTGAAATTCAAGGTGTTAAATTCACCAACTCTAGCGACACAGAACCATTTAATATTGATTTTGGTGTTGTAGATGAAGACGGTAATGTCGGATTGAGATTTGCTCCTGCGGAAGTTCCTACAGAAGTCAATCCCACTTCAGAAGGAGATCAATTCTTATCAGGTTTTATTACCGTTACACCAATTGACGGAAATTGGACAGCACCAGAAAGCGCGCGTGAAGCTGCTGAAGAAATTTTAACAGCACCAGAACCAGTTTTAGCAGGAGATTCCGACGATCCTGCAATTTGGGTAAATCCCAATAATAGGAGTGAAAGTATTGTTATCGGCACCTTGAAAGATGGTGGTTTAGTAACCTTTAATTTGAAAGGGGAAATTCAGCAGACAATTTTACCAGAGGAATTTGGCGATATCCGTTACAACAACGTTGATATTATCTACAATTTCCCCCTCGCATCAATGATGATAGGTGCAGAATCGCAAGTTGATTTAGCGATCGCTTCCGATAGAGAAAATGACACTCTGACTATTTTTAGTATTTCAGAAAACGGTCAACTTGAGAAATTATCTACACCACAATTAGACAATCCAGAATTTTCCATCTTTGGTGTAGATGACGGTGAAGCAACAGCTTACGGTTTAGCAAGTTATGTCAGCCCTGTTTCTGGTAAATATTACGTTTTTGTTACCCAAGCAGACGGTAATAAAGTTGCTCAGTTAGAATTAACTTCTAAATTGGGGCCTGCTGACGAACAATTAATTGAAGCTGATGTTGTTCGTACTTTAGAATTACCAATACCCACAGGTGATGCAGCAGATTCCCAATCAGAAGGAATCGTAATTGACCAAGAATTGGGTTTTCTCTACGTAGCGCTGGAAGACCAAGTAGGTATTCTCAAGTTTTCTGCGGAACCTGAAGGTGGTAGTGATTTTACGGTAGTTCAATCTGTAGATGCTGATTATTTAGAACCCGATATTGAAGGTTTAAGCATTTACTACGGTGAAAATGGTACCGGTTATTTAATTGCCAATAGCCAAGGTGATTCTTCCTATGCTGTTTTCAGTCGGGAAGGTAATAACGAATATTTAGGTAACTTCATTGTTGGCGATAATAATGGAATCGATCAAGTAAACGAAAGTGATGGCTTAGATGTAATTAACCTACCATTAGGTGAAGAATTCCCCAACGGATTATTAGTATTACAAGACGGTGCCAACGATCCACAAAACGCTGTTGAAGATGATGAAGAATTAGAAAACAACAGCACCAACTTTAAATTTGTACCTTGGGATGGAGTAGCAAACTCCTTCGATAATCCTCTCAAGATTGATACTACCAGTTACGATCCTCGCAATCCCCAACCACAATCTTTAATTAACGGCATTGCCAGCGGCGACACCACCCAAAATTCCACAGTATTGTGGGCACGGAGTACCTTCGGGGGTGAAGTAACCTTTGAATATTCCACCGATGCCGAATTCAATTCCGTTATCGCAACAGTTTCTGCCAACGTCGATAATATTAACGTTCCCGTCAAAGTTGAAATTGAAAATTTAACTCCAGGAACACAATATTACTATCGCGTTACCGATGCAGCAGGAGATAGTGCAATTGGTGAATTTAAAACTTCTGCCGAAATTGGTAATTATCAAGGTTTTCGTTTCGGTGCCACAGGAGATTGGCAACAAGCACCTCCTTATCCCTCCCTCAAAAATGCCGACGATAGGGATTTAGAATTATTTGTCAAGCTGGGAGACACCATTTACGCTGATTTGGAAACTCCAGCACTTCCCGGAGTTAGCCAAGCTCGTACTCTTGATGATTTCCGTACCAAACAAGGAGAAGTTTTAACTACTCGTTTCGATTTAAATACCGTTCCTGAACTTTACGCTTCCACCTCCATTTTGGCAACCATTGACGATCATGAAATCGTCGATAACTTCGCTGGAGGAGCAGCACCAGGAGAATCCCCCGATGCTCCCGATATTGGTTCTTCCGACGAGCCAATATTTACCGATGACGTAGAGTTTGTTAACGATACTCAAGCTTACGAAGACGCATTACAAGCGTATCAAGAATACCATCCCATCCAAGATAAATTCTACGGAGAAACAGGAGATTCTCGTACAGAAGGGGAAAGAAAACTATATCGCTATAATAATTACGGTAGCGATGCGGCGGTAATCATGCTCGATAGCCGCTCCTTCCGGGATGCTCAAATCGATCCAGCAAGCCTAACCGATGCCAATGATGCTGGTAGATTCTTAGCAGAAGCTTACGATCCAAGTCGTACTCTTCTAGGAAGGCAACAAGTAGAAGACTTAAAAGCAGACTTACTCGATGCCGAAGAAAAAGGTATCACTTGGAAATTTATCACCATTCCCGAACCAATTCAGAACTTCGGTTTATTAAATGCCGAAGATCGTTTTGAAGGTTATGCTGCCGAAAGAGCCGAAATACTTCAATTCATTGACGACAACGACATAGATAACGTTGTCTTCATGGCTGGTGATTTCCACGGTACCATCGTTAATAATCTTACTTACCAAACGGCTCCCGGAACCGAACAAATTGCTACCAACGCCTTTGAAATTGTAACAGGCCCAGTTGCCTTTAACGATGGTTTATTCGGTCCAACAGTAGCTAATTTAGCCACAGCAGCAGGTTTAATTAATTCAGAACAAAAAGCATTTTACGATGCTTTACCAGTTGCTGGCGACACAGACAGTGAACTTAATGACAAAGACGATTTCATTAAGAATTTAATTGTAGAACAAACTACACCTTTAGGTTACGATCCAGTTGGTTTAAATAACAACTTGGCTCAAGCTGAAAATTTAATTGATGCCGAATTGTTACAAGGTGATTATGTATCTACCCATACCTTTGGTTGGACTGAATTTGATATTGATGCAGAAACTCAAGCATTGACAGTAACAACTTACGGTATTGAACCATATTCCGAAGCAGAATTACTGGAAAATCCCGAAGCAATTACCAGTAGGGAACCGCAAATAGTCAGTCAATTTGTAGTTAATCCCCAACCACTTGATAGCACTGCACCTACTGTAACAGGAAATACAACACCTGTTGACAACGCTAGCGATGTCGCAATTGATGAAAATATCAGCTTTACCTTAAGCGAAGATGTAACAGCAGTTGCAGGTAAAAACATCACCATTACAGACGAAGATGGAAACGCGATCGCAATTGCTGCTGACGATACAACTCAAGTGTCCATCAGCGGTGGTACGGTAACTATCAACCCAACTGCCGATTTGTTGAACGGTAAAGAGTACACCGTCACAATTGAAACTGGTGCATTTACAGACGCTGCTGGTAATGTCTTCGACGGTACAATTGCTGCCGATGGTAGTTTCAACTTCACTACAGTTGATGCAGTACCAGAACCCATCACCCCCATCGACACCAGTAACAACGATGCAAATGGGAATGAGATAGAATTAATCGATCTCGCAGCATACGCAGGTATAACCGTAACAGCAAGCTTTGAAATCAACAGAGAAGCAGATTTCGACAACAACGTTTACTTCTACACAGTTGATAACGCCAACGGTGAAATCGGTGGTATTGCACCCGATGCCAGCGGTTATCTGCAAGCTGCATTGAACAACATTATTAATCCAACAAATGGATTGACAACAGCTGACGAGCAAACCACAACAGGAACCCTTGAAATAGCAGGTGGAGATATCCTTGGTATTGCGATCGTTGCTAACGGTACTTTAGCAGACGCTAATAACAACCTTGATAGCGTAGAAGGGGTTTACTTCTCCTACATTGGCGCGAATACCGACGATGGAAGTTTCGATCACATCAAATTTGAAGATAATACGTTCAGATTTGAAGACTTAGCTAACGGTGGCGATCAAGATTTCAATGATATGGAAATTAAGATGGAATTCACCGTCTAATATCAAGTTCGTCTACGAAATTAACAACTAATACCAATTCTGTATGAGGCTGCGCTAATCGCCCTCAGTCTGGAAGACTGGGGCTATAGAAACAAAGCCCGTCTGCACGGGCTAAATTATGCGTATCTTTATAAAGAAATGGTATAAATCAAGCTCTTTAATTGAATTTAAAACATCAACACCTGGTAAACAATCGCTTACCGGGTGTTTATTTTTAAACAAAATTACCAAAAGAATTTTAGATTTTAGATTTTAGATTTTGGATTACAAATGGTTGAGGGGCCCCGGCGTTTTAACTATGGAAATAATCTGAAATCGTAAATCCCGGCATCCCCAAGCCCCTAAATTTATTTATGGGGACAATCTAAAAATGTCCTATCGGACACGCTGAACGCGAACGTAAATCCAAAATCCAAAATCGTTTGACTCCTTTCCCGCCATCTCGATTTCCTATAACATTTCTTCCTCTGCTTGTTCCTTCGATAAATTTTCTCCCCCTGCTTCGACCATAATTGATAATTGATCATTGATAATTGATCATTGATAATATCTGGAGTAGATGTATGGAATTTTACTTATAAATAACCGCTTGCTGTAGTAAGGTACATAAAAAAGATTTACCTTTGTGATGCTAAACCATCTAGATTTATTGTTTAATGTATTAACCAGCATTGCCAGTCCGATTAAGAGCAAGTTAGAGCGCAATGAAACGGTAATCAAAATATTAAAACAATTTAATTTAGCACCAGAGAATCCGCCGTCAGATTTTAGCGGAGTTTATGTTTATGCTTTGGTTGAATACGGTGTTGGTAAACCAAAGTGTTTATTAGAATTTTTTCGTCAAGAGGATATTAAAAAAGCTTTTCGCAAAGCATTTGAGCACCATAATTCTTCTATTTTACTAGGTGAAGTTGAAGCTTTTCTTGATGCTTATGCTTTGGGAGATGAAATCAAAGAACTGCAATTAGATGTAATGCGAGAAGTCGCAGCCTTCGCTACAATTTTTATTGAAGTTGCGAAAAATTCTCGCACTACTGCCGAAGTTGTAAATTCTCACCAAATAGCTTCTGTGCATCAAAGAATTATTCTCATCCAAGAACAATTGGATAGATTACCGACGCTGGAAGGAATTCGTACAGAAATGGCTCGGTTAGCAGCAGCAGAAGATAAGGGGAGGGAGGGAGTGAGAGAGGGAGGGAATTTTCTTCCTCAATCTTCTATTTCTTCCACTTCAATTGCATTAGCTCAAGAAATGCGCGGTTGGTTTGAAACTTTGGGTTATCGCTTTGAAAAGTATGAAGTTTGGCAGGATGATTATTTTGAGTGGATTATCAATATTCCGGTAAGACGTAACCGATATGACCGAGTGCTTGTGCGTGGAATGACTGGGGAAGTGGGACTAAAAGATGTACAAGCATTAGATTCCAAAGTGTCGGAACAAAAAACCGATGAAGGTTGGTTGGTAACTGATAGACGCATTAGTAAAGTTGCGCGGGATGAAATTGAGAAGCAAGAAAACGAACATCTCGATTGTTTTACCTTTGATGAACTTGTAGCAATTGATGCAGATTTTAGCGGTTATCTCGATTGGTTACTAACCAATCG
>JBCBQE010000440.1:0-5896 GCA_039820385.1 Cyanobacteria bacterium J06635_10 | reverse complement strand
GGTATGATTGCCGTCACGTTGGGGAAGTATTTCTTCAAATTCCAAAACTGTTTTTTCAGCGATAACTTTTCTATCGTTACCTTGGTATACTTCATAATTTTCTGGAGCAAACAGTTCCTCGTCAGTTTTACCTAAAACTTTTTCTGGCTCTAACCCTGTAACTGCCTTAAGTTGTTGATTCACCAATAGGTAACGCCCTAGAATATCTTTAACGTAAATTATCGATGTGGTGTTATCTAAAATTGCTTGAAGCTGTTGCTCTTTTTTCTCTAAAGTGTAGTAAGTTTGCTGAAGTTCTTCTTGAACTTGTTTAATTTCATCTACATCTATAAAAGTCAACACCACTCTATCGCCAAGCAGATAAATGTTGCGATGGAGTGGTGTTGACTTTTATAGATGTATACATCTATAAAAGTCAACACCACTCCATCGCAACATTTATCTGCTTGGCGATAGGGATAAATCCGCATTAACAAATGTTTCCCTGTGGAATTCAATTTCACTTGTTGTTGCTTTGGTTTTCCGCACTTAAGAATTGATTGCAACTCTTCAAGAAATTCACCAAAGTTGATGTTATTGGTAATATGCTGAATAGGACGACCAATATCTGCATCAACTAAATTAATTGCTATTGTTGCTGCTGGTGTAAATTTACGAATTTTCAGGTCTTTATCTAAAAATACAACACCGATATCGGTACTTTGCAATAAATTATCAACATCAGCATTCAACTCCGTTAATTCCTGAATTTTTGATTGATATTCGGCATTAACGGTGAAAAGTTCTTCGTTTACCGAATGCAGTTCCTCGTTAGTACTTTGTAACTCCTCATTAGAAGCAATTAATTCTTCATTAGTCGCTTGCTGCTCTTCATTAGTAGTTTCTAATTCTTCAATAGTTGCTTGCAAGTTTTCGCGACTTTGCTGCAATTCGTATTCTAAATCCAATATTCGATGTGATACTTCACTATCTGCTTCAAAATGATTTACTTGCGGTACAACTTCAACTTCTACGTCTTCAGCAATTGTCACCATAAAGAAATCGCCAGCTATTTTACTTGCTTGTTCGTAAGTGACTTTTAAACTGAGAATGCGTTGCTTGTCGCCTTCTTCTACCTTAATTCCCGTGTATGCAACAGTTGTACGTTCTTTTTGGGCACGACGCAGTGCAGTATTAAGGGGAAGTTGCAACGGCGGAATAACTAATTTGATCGCTTCTGTAGTCGGATTACCTGTAGGAAATTTGAGTACTTTTGCTAAGTCCTCAAACATATATACTACTTGATTATTTTTATCTACCAAAATGCAAGTTGCTTTTTGCTGCCCCAGTAAGTTATTTAAAGCAGCTTCGAGCATTGGCTCTTTAGTGGATCTTGGTGCTGGCTTTACAGAAGGCTGCGATAACAAATGTTTGGAAAAGTTTTCTACACCTCTTATAGGTAAGGGAAGCCGGGAATCTCTAGCTTTTTGATAAATCTTATGTTTTTTCTCTACGGGGACAAGTTCATCTTCAAAATATGCAACAGTCTCTGCTTCTCCCAGAAGTAAAAAACCTTTGGGTACCAAGGAGAAATGAAAATTGCGTAAAACCTGCTGCTGTAACTGCGGCTGCATATAAATCAACACGTTGCGGCAGGTAATTATATTCATGCGAGTAAAATTTGCATCTTTTGTCAAGTCATGGGGTGCAAAAATTAACTTTTCTCGCAGTTCCTTGGCAACTTGAAAACTTTGCTCTTGACGAATAAAATATCGTTCCAAACGCTCGGGATTGAGATCCTTGGCAATACTTTCTGGATAAATTCCGTTAGCGGCTTTTTCTAAAGCGATTCGATCGATATCTGTCGCAAATATTTTGACTTTTATTTGTTTTCCTAAATCCGAAATAGCTTCATCTATCAAAATTGCTAAGCTGTAAGCTTCTTCTCCTGTAGCACAGGCACTTACCCAACACCTCAATTCATCTCCGGGATTAATTTTTTCAATTATTTTAGGAATTATATTCGTTTCTAGATATTCCCAAGCTGCCGAATCGCGGAAAAATTTCGTCACGCTAATCAGTAAGTCTTGACAAAGGGTTTCTCTTTCTTGACGTTCAATTTGCAAACGGCCAATATAATCGTCAATATCGTGATATCCCGTAATTAAGCAGCGGCGATGGATGCGCCTTGAAAGAGTAGAAGGCTTGTAATGCGTGAAGTTTATGTGTTGATGCCGGTTGAGAATATTTGTAATTTGTCCCAACCTAAAAGAATCGAGCGCCAGCTTAGAACGTGGTTCGTTACTTCTTTCTTCATTTGCTGGTGCTTTGACAAAATCGTAAATAACCTCCGCTAACTCCAGAGGCGAACCGATGCTATCTACAATTCTAGTGGCGATCGCGCTGTGAGGCATTCCGTCAAACTCAGCCGTAGCTGGATCTTGTACCATACCAATTCCACCGGATTCGTTGAGCATCCGCAAACCTTCGGAACCATCGCTACCAGTACCAGAAAGCACCACACCAATAGCGCGATCGCCAGCATCTTCACCTAAAGACTGTAAAAATATATCTATGGGAAAATTAGGCCCCGGGCGTTCTCGATCCTGACGCTGTAACTGCAAGCGGCGATTTCTCACTTCTAAATTTTGACCGGGAGGAATCAAATAAACGCAATTGGGCTTAATCTCCATGCCATCTTCTACCCGGTAAATCTCCATTCTGGTAGTTCTTCCTAGCAATTCCTTCATCAGACTTTTGAAATCTGGCGATAAATGCTGGATGACAACAAACGCAGCGCCGCTATCAGCAGGCATATTTGCGAAGAATTCTTCCAAAGCACGCAGCCCTCCTGCCGAAGCACCAATTCCGACAACGAAAAAGTCATAATTCTCTTGGCGATGAGTATGTAGATTTTCGGAGCTAGAAGAAGTCATTTCAGTTATCACTTATCAGTTATCAGTTATCAAGTACCCATCTGCTGGAATCGAGGAGCAGTCTATACCGTCCTTTGTATCCATTTTTATATAAAGGTCAAGAGGTATTTTTTACTACCGATTACTTTGCTGTTCGGCTTTTGACCAGTTTATTTAAATACTAAGAGATATATTTGAATCTCATCAAAAAACAAGTATTAATTTTTTATAAAAATCATAAACTCTTGAATCAAAAATAAAACAAAATTAATTGACTGCTTTTATTACTATAGATAACAATTATACTGAAGCAGTCAATATTATAATTGTATTCCTGTTTACTTACAAACTTTATTTTCAACCATTTTTTGATTTCAAAAAAATTAATTTGCCCTAAACTGTTTCCATCCAGTCTAGACATTTTTTCAACTCTTGCTGCATAGTAATAGCATCAGCATGATATCTACGACCGTGACCTGGTAAAACCCATTCAAACGAGTAATTTGTTAATTTAGGCATTGATTTACGCAACTCATCCCAGGAATACCAGCAGAAATTCCGAAAAGCTACCAATTGATTCAATCGATCCGACCAAGCAAGATGATCGCCAGTAAACAAAAACTTGTTTTTATAGAGTAAAACAGTATGTCCCTTAGTGTGTCCGGGAACAGTAATAATTAACAATTCTGAAGTTAACTTAAAAGGTTGATCGCCGCTTAACTTAATTTCAACATCGCGAGTACCCGAACTAATTTCTTCCTCATGGAGGATGCGCTGACAACCAAAATGTTGTGCAAACTTTTGATGATCTGCAACATCATCTTGATGAGTCAAATACATATAACGAATTCCACCCATTTTTTCCAAACGCTTCACCAAAGGCGGAGTAAATCGGGGAGAATCAACTAAAACATTGCCTTCGGGTAATTGAATAAAATAACTAGCAGCACCGAAAGATTTTTCCGAATGGTAGCCGCAATGATAAACATTGTCTTCAATCGGAATCGGAAAACTTAACTGAGCATCTTTGATATCTTGGGGTTTCTCAACTGTACCAATAGAAGCCGTAGGGCAAGACAATAAAGCTTGAAGTGCAGCTAATCTTTCCTCTTCATTAATTGGTTGGTGATGTACCGCTGACATTCCCGCTTCACGAGTAAATACCTTACTATTCATCCAACGACAAGTATCGCAGTCAATGCAAGAAGTATCAACATAAAAATCGCCGCGAACATTTTCAGATCTACGCAGATTTAAAGTAGCCATATAAAGCCCGTTTTTATCTAGTTTGAGGTAGACAGAATTAACCTTTATATGACTACGTTAGCAAAATTGAAGGTTGGATTTGGTATTAGGAAATGATGGTTAAAAAAAGTCGCTTTTTTTACAAATCTTAAAATTCACAGTGCTTCCCACTCTTCACGGCTGATATTAGCTTGACGCAATATTCTACTAAGTAAACCAACACTAATATCTGCCTTATGAGAATTAGGAATTGTCAGTTTCAATTCATCTCTTATCATATATTGATGCTTTCCTCCAGAATAAGGACCATCAAAACCTATTTGTTTAAGATAACCAATTAAATCCTGTCTACTAATTGCTCCAAAAGATGGCATCAGGCAACCTCTTTTATAGAGTTTAAATTAATACCATCAATTACAGGTAAGGTATGACCCAAACGTAATCCCAAAATTATCCAACCTTCTAAAGCATCTTGCAATTCTTCTCTGCAAACTTCTAGCGTAGAAGCATTAGCCCATACACCTTGACATTCAGCGATTTCGCTATAAAACGTTCCATCTTCAAGCAACTCATAAGTTGCTTTACGCATTGCTCTATGAATGTATTCTGTCAACATTTATTTTGGTGCAGCCTTTCAATTTATTTATCTACAAGCTTACATAATTTAATAATCATTTCCATTAACGTACAGCAGTTTTTCAACTGAAACTGTGTTTTGAGTTGCTAATTTATCAGTTCTAGTGCCGGAATAACTGTTAATAATACCAATTTGCAATTACATAAACAACGTACTACAATAATATTACATAAATAATGTGTAGGTGACGAAAAATGTCATTTCCAAACTACAAACCTTGCGTACCACCCTTTTACTAGCTGATGCAACCCAGTTATACTGGTACATTTGAAGCGCATATCACCATAAAAGCGGATAATTTAGCTGTAAGGGAAAAATTTAATCTACTTTGTCAAAGTTTAAACCTTAAATGCGTTGTTATAGAGCTACCCAAAGGTTTAACTTGTTGTCAACCGATGACCGCATCTTATCATTATGGTGGCTTCAAAGACGTACTAAAAGAAATCAATGCGATCGCCAAAATCATAAGTAAGCGAGATTTTGAAATTACTCGTATCAAGATTGAAGCGATGGTGAGCAATAGAGATATTCCAATCTCGGATATAGAAGCGCAGAAATTACTTAAAAGTAATTATTTCGAGTTTCATATCAAAGTAATTTTATCAGAAGATGAGAATTTAGAAGTGCTGAGAAAGTATTGTTTGGAGCACGATGCTCATCTATCTGCGAATGCTTTTAAAAAACTTGTTGACGGAAAACAGCAAAGATTTATCACCATGCGAGTATATGGTGTGGGATATAAATCTGCTCAAAAACGCTTTGATAATTTACTTACATTACTAAAAGCTAAAGGATTCCAACTTTCTCAACAACAGCGAGAATATACAGTTTACGACAGCAACTTAAGTTTAGATGCTGGTTGGATAAGGAGTAATGAGTGAGTAGTTGTAGAGACGTAGCAGTGCTACGTCTGTACAGGAGTAATGAGTAATAAGTAATGACTTTTTAATTTTGCCCATCTCCCTAAAAATGAAACAATTAAAAGAGCACTTATTAGAAATAGCTAATAATACAAATCGTTCTTCAGAGGAAGTTTTAACTTACCATTTACTTGAGAGTGCATTCCACCGCGCAATACTAATTCATTAACATAAATTGAATTAGCCACTCGGCGTAATAC
>JBCBQE010000439.1:0-5926 GCA_039820385.1 Cyanobacteria bacterium J06635_10 | reverse complement strand
TTTTTCCACTACAATTTGATAGCAAATAGGTAATCCTAATCCCGTACCTTTACCTACTTCTTTTGTAGTAAAGAATGGATCGAAAATTTTATTTAATACCTCTTCTTGTATACCATTACCGTTATCGGCTATTTTAATTCTGATTTTCTCATCAATTGCTTCGGTGGTAATTTGAATATTTAAAGGAATTTTCGCAGTTTTTGTTAACGATCGATCGGATTTTTGTTGTAAATCCGTCCACTTTTGTTCTAATGCATCAATGCTATTACCAAGAATATTCATGAATACTTGATTCAGTTGAGCGGGATAACATTGTATTGGTGGCAATTCACCATATTTTTTGATCGAGTTAATTCCTGGATATGCCCCATTTTCTTTCATTCTATGTCCCAAGATAAGTAAAGTGCTATCTATACCTTCATGAATATGCACTTCTTTTAATTCAGCTTCATCCTTACGGGAAAAGTTGCGTAATGAAAGCACAATTTGACTAATACGATCGGAACCTACTTCCATGGAATGAAGGGTTTTGGGTAAATCTTCGATAATAAAGTCTAAATCGAGTTTTTCAATTTGCTTTTGAAGATCTGGTTGTAAACTTGAACAATTTTGACGATAAAGATTAACTATTTGCAGCAAATCGTTAGTGTATTGGTTTACATAAGTGAGATTAGCAAAAATAAAGTTGACAGGGTTATTTATTTCGTGAGCAACTCCAGCCATTAACTGTCCTAAACCTGCCATTTTTTCACCTTGAATCAATTGTGCTTGAGTTTGCTTTAATTCTTGTAAAGCTGTAGCAAGTTCCCTGGCTTGGGTTTTGGTTTTTTCGAGTAATTCTGCTTGTTGAATCGCGATTCCTAACTGTACGCCAACTTGTGCAAGTAAGTTGACTTCTTCATCTTTCCAATAACGGGGTTGTGAGTTTTGATAAGCAACTAAAAGTCCCCACAATTTATCACCTTGAGAAATAGGAACAAAGGTTTCGTGACGCGGTAAATTATCGTCATCATCATCATCAGAAAATGTTGGTTGAACAATTGGTTGTGTATTGATGATGGGTTTCCAATCGTCTTTAAAAGAATCCGCAACGAATTTACCTCTCCAATCGGAATTAAATTTATATATTGCAACTCGTTCAACTTCGAGTAATTCTCGTACTGCTTGAGTGGTGGTTTTAAAAATATTTTTAATATCAAGTGACTGACGAATTTTATCAATAGTTGCTGCTAACAATTTTTGCCTCTCCATCGCTTTTTCTCGCTCTGTGGCTTCTGCTAGCTGTACTGCTTGTATCTGAACTTGTTTTAAGTATAAATCTTGTTTTAAAGCAACACTAAGTTGTTCGGCTATTTGGCTGATAAATTCAACTTCAGAAGTTTGCCAATTACGAGGTTTATCGCATTGATGAATGCAAAGCAATCCCCATAATTCACCTTCTTTTAATAAGGGAGCAACAACATTAGCACGCACCTGAAATTTTTCTAAAATTTCGAGGTAGCAGTCATTGAACTTTTCTTGATGAATATCGGCGATCGCATTTACTCTGCCTTGTTGATAAAGTGGTGCAAAGTTTTCGCTAAAGCAATGATCGTATACTTTATTTGCGATCGCTGAATTCCAACCATCAGCCACATCTTCGTAAATAAATTCTCCTTCCCAATCATTCCCAGGATCGAAACGGAAAACCCCTACTCTATCAACATTAAGCAGTTGACGTACTTCGGTAACAGTAGTTTTGAAGATTGTTTCTAAATCTAATGATTCCCGAATTCGGGTAATCACACCAGTTAAAGCTTTTTGCTGTTCTGCTTGATACTGAGCTTCTAATAAAGTTTGATTATGCTGTAAAGCAACTCCTAAGTTATCCGCAATTTGCCGGACAAATTCAATTTCTTCTTGTTCCCAATGACGCGGATTGCTGCATTGATGTACGCACAATAAACCCCATAAATCACCTCTTTTAATTAAAGGAACAACCAAATTAGCACGAACTTGAAATTGACTTAAAATTTTCTGGTGACAATCGCTCAACTCAGCCGCATAAATATCAGCAACTGCTTGTAATCTACCTTTTTGGTAATCAGCGGCAAATTTTTCTCCAAAAGAATAATCGTAAACTTTAGCTGCAACAACAGAATCCCAGTTATCAGCTACACTTTCCCAAACAAATTCTCCTTCCCAGTCTTTTTGGGAATCGAATTGAAAAACTGCGACTCTGTCTGCTTTGAGCATTTGCTGCACTTCGCTAACAGTTGTTTGAAAAATAGTATCTAAATCCAAAGATTCCCGAATCCGGGTAATCACTCCAGTTAATGTTTTTTGTTGCTTCGCTTGATTTCTAGCTTTAGATAATAACTCTTGGTGCCTTAGCGCTATGCCAATTTGCGTGCCAATCTGAGCTAGCATATCAACTTCATATTGCTCCCATATTCTAGGTGCAGAATTTTGATAAGCAGCAATTACTCCCCAAAGTCTATCTCCTTGAAGAATCGGAGCAGTTGCAAAAGCTTTCGCTTCAAATTGTTCGATAAGAGCGACATGACAATCACTCAACCCAGCTTGATAAATATCGTTAACGGTAAATGTCTCATTACGAACATATCGTCCACCTTGAGTTTCTTGTAAATAAGTATCATTAATTACAGGTTGAACCCCAACCAAAGGAGTCCATCCTGAGGCAATTGATTCAGCAACAAAATTACCGCTCCAATCTGAATTAAAACGAAAAATCGCAACGCGCTCGGCTTGGATTAATTCTCGTATATCTTGAGTTGTTGTTTGAAATATGGTTTCAATCTTAAATGGCGTACGAATTTTATCGACAATTTGAGCAATTACTTTGTCTCGTTGAGCGGCTTGAGTCAGTTTCGTCTTTTTTAATTCTAATCTTTTAAAATATTCAGCTTGTTGAATAGCAACAGTAAAATGCTCGGCAATTAATCGAACAAATTCAATCTCCGATTCTTTCCAATTACGAGTTTCCCCGCACTGATGCACGCAAAGCAAGCCCCATAAAACATTTTCTTGCAGTAGTGGAACAACAAGATTTGCACGTACTTGAAACTGAGCCAAAAGTTCAGCATGACAATCGCTTAATCCTGCTGTATAAATATCAGCAATCGCTTGTACTCTACCCTGTTGATAATGAACCGCAAATTGTTCTCCAAAAGTATAATCCTGCACCTTTTTTGCGATTACCGAATCCCAACCAGATGCAACATCTTCCGAAACAAACTCCCCTTGCCAATCATTTTCAATATCAAATTTAAATACAGCAACTCTGTCAGCTTCAAGTAAGTGACGCACCTGAGTTGCAGTAGTTTGAAAAATAGTTTGTAAATTCAATGTTTGTCGAATTTGTGTAATTACACCTGCAAGGGCTTTTTGTTGTTGTAGTTGCTCTTTAATTTGAAGATTTAAAATATCTGGCTGTTTTTCTGGTAGTGCTGAGTGAAATGTCATAACTTTTCAGATAGATAAATTTACGTATAGAGATGTTGAATTCTAAGAATAGAAGAAGACATTAAATGTAATATATATCACGTAATAGCCATGATATATGATTCAACACAAGTCAAAGATGGTTATGCTTATTGTTATATTTCCCACTTTTCCCAATAAAACTTACAAATGATAAATATTACTTTTATAATTGTTAATTAAATACTGAACGGAAGCTCTTCATTCAGCTGACGGCTTCTAAGAAATTTAATGGACAACAACTTATCTCTGGCAATTACAATTTGTACAACTTGGAGCGAGTGCTTTACGATGTCAAAGGAACTCACGCACAACTAAATGAACAATTCTTCTACAGAACAAATTTGGCGAAAGCCACCGCAACCCATCAACCAAATCCTAGAAGCAGCACCCCCACCACAAGTTCTAATTTCTCCTAACAGACAATGGATGGTAGAGTTGGAACAATCGCAGTTAGTCCCCATTGCCTTACTTTCAGAGCCGGAAGTTTCTGCAGGGGGTTTTCGCTTGAATCCGCAAACTAACGGGCCGGCACGTCACAATACTTACTATAGTATGAAGATTAAGGCGGTAGATTCTCCCGAAAATGTGACAACAATAAAATTACCGGAAAATCCCCGCATCGGTTTTGTCAAATGGTCTAATGATAGCTCATATCTTGCATTTACCCTCACTCAAACAACAGGTTTAGAACTTTGGGTTTTACACATTGAGAATGTAACTATCCAACGTTTAACGGAACCCCTACTCAATGCTGCTTATGGAAATCCCTACCGCTGGCTTGATGATGAAACATTAATTTGCAAGTTTGTTTCCCAGACTCGGGGTGAAGCACCTATTCAACCGGAGGTACCTCTAGGACCTTTAATTCAAGAAAACTTAGGTAATAAAAAACCAAATCCTACCTATACAAATTTACTGAAAAATGCTCATGACGAGGCATTATTTGAATATTATCTAACTTCAACATTAGAAAAAATTACCCTCGACGGCAACTGTACTCAATTAATTTCACCTTCTCTTATCGGCGAAGCTATACCTTCCCCCGATAGCAATTTTATTTTAATTTCTAGCACACATAAACCGTTTTCTTATCAAGTCCCTGCCGCACGTTTTCCCAAAAATATTTATGTAATTGATAATAATGGAAACCACATTTATCAAGTTGCAAATCTACCCCTTGATGAAGAACGTTCAATTAAATTTGATGCAGTACGTAAAGGTAGAAGGCGAATATCTTGGCGCAGCGATGTAAAAGCTACATTAACTTGGGTAGAAGCACTAGATAAAGGTGACCCAGATATAGAAGTTCGCGATCGCGATGCTTTGTTTATCCTCGAAGCACCCTTTACTGAAGGGCCAACACAATTGTGGAAGTCAGAATATCGCTTTAATTCTGTAGTCTGGGGGAAAGCAGATGCAGCGTTAGTTTATGAAAAATGGTACAATACTCGTCGCGTCAGAACTTGGCGGATTTACCCAGATAATCCAGAAACGCCAGCACAATTAATATTCGATCGCAGCTATGAAGATAAATACAGCGCTCCAGGAAGCCCATTAACGAAATTGGGAGACTATCATGCCAAAGTTCTACGTTTTGCACCCGACGGTCAAAGTATATACCTCAGCGGAGGCGGTGCATCTGCTGATGGTGTATATCCGTTTTTAGATAGTTTGAATTTAGAAACCCAGGAAAGCCACAGATTGTGGCAATGTGAAGATCCTTATTACGAAGAAATCTTTGCGATACTTGACGACGAAGTGCAAAATCTAATTACCATACGTCAATCCCAAACCGAACCACCGAAACTCATAGGGTTTTCTCTGAAGGATAACTATAAAAAGATACTTACTGACTACCAAGATCCCGCACCGCAATTAGCCGGAATTCATAAAGAATTAGTTCAGTATCAACGAGCAGATGGAGTACAGCTATCAGCGAAACTGTATTTACCTCCCAACTATAACGTTGAACGCGACGGCCCTTTACCTACCATCCTATGGGTGTATCCCGAAGAATTCAAAGATAAAGAATTTGCAGGACAAATAACCACACCAGAAAATACCTTCAGTCGTCCCACCCGTGCTTCTGTATTATTTCTGCTAACTCAAGGATATGCCGTACTTTCCGGTGCAACCTTACCGATTATCGGCGAAGGCAATAGTGAACCCAACGATACCTATGTAGAACAACTAATTGCCGGAGCAGAAGCCGCAGTTAATTATGTAGTCGAACGTGGAGTTGCCGATCGCAAATACATCGGTATAGGTGGACACTCATATGGTGCATTTACCACCGCAAATTTACTAGTACATACAGATTTATTTTGTATGGGAATTGCTAGAAGTGGTGCTTACAACCGCACCCTAACACCATTTGGTTTTCAAGGAGAGCAGCGTAACTTTTGGGAAGCACAAAAAACTTACATAGATATGTCTCCAT
>JBCBQE010000438.1:0-5930 GCA_039820385.1 Cyanobacteria bacterium J06635_10 | reverse complement strand
AAAGCTCTATAAAATAATCCTTTTGTTTCTGACATTAAATTACACCTATTGTGCAAAGATTATTGAAGCGAAAAAATTCCATAATTGACCCCTCACCTTTTTAAGTTAACAATTTTATACCTGCTTATTTGGTTTTTTATTTGACTTAAAACAATGCTTTCATATCAGAATTTCATTAAATATTAAATATAAATAATAGTAAATTTAATATGGTAGGAATAACTTAAGAATAATTACTGCTACTTTTTATCATTAGTGTATAAACGAGTAAAGTAATTAGGACTTACGCAACTGGTATATTTTCCTTGTAGGGTGCTGTAACTTAGCTTACTTTTTAACGGTTGGGATAAGGTTTTCCTGTCACGCACCAACCAGGGTTGTGTGACAATTGCGTAAGTCCTGAAATTATAATTATAAGAAAAATGGTTAATAATACAGCAACTGAAATCGTATTTTTAATTGAGGAAGATCCAGAAGGTGGGTTTACGGCAAGGGCTTTGGGTGAATCGATTTTTACTCAAGCTGATGATATTGCTAGTTTAAAGGAAATGGTGCGTGATGCGGTTCGATGTCATTTCCCACAAGAAGATAAACGTCCAAAAGCAATTCGGTTGCATTTTGTTCGAGATGAGGTAATCGCGTCGTGAAGTTACCGCGAGATTTATCTGGTGAGGATTTAGTTAAAGCATTGGTACGTTTTGAGTATGTTGTGGATAGGCAAACTGGGAGTCATATTCGTCTCACAACTCAACTCAATGGTGAACATCATATTACAGTTCCCGCACATAATCCATTGAAGGTTGGTACTCTTAATGCAATATTACGAGATGTCGCGGAGCATTTTGATTTAAATCGCGATGAGCTTTTGAGCCAATTATTTTAGCAATTAGATTGAATGAAGCCTAATTTCCCCAACCGTCGATTTCTCTCCTGCTTCGGATTAACTTTACTAATTATATTGCTTGGGTTTATTCCCGTGAGGATAAATATTGCTTTTCGCCAAGCACCAACTCCCCAGGCTATTTTTGTTTTGGGTGGTGATTATAATCGGACGAGGTTTGCTGGTGAGTTTTGGCAGAATCGTAAGGATTTGGATATTTGGGTTTCTGATTTTTCGTATATTTTAGATGGACATCGACGGATTTTGAAGGAGTTTGGTGTGTCTGAGGAGCAGTTGCATTTGGATGGTGCAGCGACGGATACGGTGACTAATTTTACGAGTTTAGTTGATGATTTTGTTGATGCTGATTTACAGCATATTTATCTGATTACTTCGGATTATCATATGGGTCGTTCGAGGGTTATTGCAACGGTTGTTTTGGGTAGTCGGGGGGTTGTGGTAACGCCTGTTGCGGTGGATTCGGGGAGGGGTGAAAATGAGGCTTTGGTGCGGGTGGTGAGGGATTTTGGGCGTTGTTTGTTGTGGGTTTTGAGTGGGAGAACGGGGGCTGGTTTAAATCCGCGTTTGGATTGATTTTTATCTATCGTATTTTGTAGTTTAGTTGCTTGACGATTAGAAATTAGTTTTGTCAAACTTAGGGTCAGATAAATACCAACTTCGGTTTTTGGTATTGGCTATTGCTGGCAAACTTTACGTATTGATTCAGGGAAATGCATTTTTAGAGGAACGATACAGAAATAAAATCAAAAAAACATTCTAGGAGAACAAATGCTCATTAGCATTTCCGGCTTGTCTGGTTGTGGAAAAGATACAAGCGCTCAATATTTACATACAAAAGGTTTTCAAATTTTCTCTTGGGGTACTGGTTTGAGGTTGTATGTGGCTCAAAACTTTCATGCTCCACTTCCTCTAAGGTATCAAGAAGCTTTGGAAATCGTTCCAAGCTATTTGGAAGCGGATAAAGAGTGGGAACAAGAATCGGGATTTTTAGAGCAATTGAGTGCGATTCCTAGTTCAGATAGAGAGGATATCTATCTAAGGAATTTAGTTAGGTTAGAAAGAATATTACTACAAGGTACAGATGTAATCATCAACGATACTCGATTTCCTAGAGAGTTGGAGGTTGTTCAAAAATTAGGAGGTTTAGCTATATGGTTGAAAAGAGAGGAACGATGTAGAGATAGCCAACCTCATGATAAGTATTTGAGTATTGATAGATTTGACTGTGTTATTGAAAATAATAATTCTTTGGATGAGCTTTATATGGCTTGGGATAATCTCTTGGAAAATTTTAAAAAGATTGAAATATTCAAGTAATATATTTGCTGTTAAGCTTATGCAGTATTAAAAAGAAAAGCGATTCCAATTACATGAAAAAATTTAATATAAAAAATTTACCAAATTACTCTCTCCATAATGTTCTGGAAGCTCGCGCTCGTTTGGGTGAGGGGCCAGTTTGGGATTCGACTCGGAATTTGCTTTACTGGGTGGATATTTACAATCATCGGGTACATCAGTTTAATCCTTCTACTGGGAAGGATATTTTTTTTGATGTGGGAGATGTGGTGGGATGTGTTGCTTTAGCTGGTGAAAATCGATTAATTATGGCTTTTCGTCATAATTTGGCGTTTCTGGATATACAGACGGGTGAGGTTACGCCGATAATGGATGTAGAAGCAGATATACCGGAAAATCGCTTTAATGATGGAAAGTGTGATTCTCAAGGACGTTTCTGGTTTGGGTCGATGTGTCCGGGTAAATACCAGGGTAGTTTGTATCGTTATGACCTTGATGGTTCTTTGCATATGATGGAAAGAGGGTTGAGTATTTCTAATGGTTTGGGTTGGAGTCCTGATGGGGAAAGGTTTTATTTGACGGATTCTCCGATACAGAAAATCTATGTTTATGATTTTAATGCTGTTACGGGTGATATTAGTAACCGTAGAGTGTTTGTGGATTTGACTGGTGAGTCGTTTTTCCCTGATGGGTTGACTGTGGATACTCAGGGATATGTTTGGTCGGCTATGTGGGATGGGTGGTGCGTGATTCGTTATAATCCTCTGGGTGAGGAGGTTTTGCGGGTGGAGTTACCCGTACAGCGTCCGACTAGTTGTTGTTTTGGTGGGGAAGATTTACAGAATTTGTATATTACTTCTGCTTCTGTGGGGTTAAGTGAGGAGGAGATTCAGAAGAGTTTTTATTCTGGGGATTTGTTCTGTTTACAGATATCGCGGTTTGCAGTTGAGGAAGGTACACAATCAAACCTCACCCCGCTCTCCGAGCACCCCTCTCCTTATTAAGGAGAGGGGAAGGGGGTGAAGTTCCTGTATTGCATTAAGGGTGAAATTCGCTATAGATGTAGCGGGGTAAGGGTTATTTTGTAGTACTTTTAAACTAGAATAATCAAAAGTGCATCTCTGATTAAATGACTAAAAACCCTTTTGACCAATTTTCTAAACAGTTTTTTGAAGAATTTTTATCTCCTTTGGGAGAGGTACGAATAAATTATGAGATTCCAGGGGAACCAAAGTTTGTGGATATTTGGTTTACTCCATCAACAGTACCTAAAACAACTAGCGAGGATTTGGGTATTTTAGCAAAAATTGCTGCTACTCCTTGTTTATTGGAACCGTTTCGCAAGCAACCAACTGAAAGAGAAATTCGCAGTTGTCTAGGAAAGCTATTTCATTTGGAAGCTGATTTGCAACGTCAAGCTAAACGGAATGAAGAAAGTATGGAAGATTCGCAATTACCTCGATTGTGGATTATTGCTACTTCTTGCTCGAATCAATTGCTTGATAAATTTATTGCAAGTGAAGATGAAAATTGGCTATCCGGTATTTATTTTCCTTCTAAGTTGCTTCTGACTGGAGTGATTGCGATTGATAAGTTACCTCAAATCCCGGAAACTCTGTGGTTGAGAATTTTAGGTAAGGGGGTAATTCAGCAAGCTGCCATTAATGAGGTGATTGCTCTACCCAAAAATGCTCCTAAGCGTACTGCTATTTTAAAACTGCTTGCGACTTGGAAGATTAGTATAGAGTTAAGTGGCGAAATTGATAACGAACAAAGGGAATTAATTATGAATTTATCACAAGCTTATTTAGAATGGGAACAAAAAACTGAGCTTCGTGGAGAGCTTCGTGGAGTGGAGCGAGGTAAGGAGGAGGAAAGACGACAAATTGTCGAAAATATTCTGTTAGCTCGATTTGGTGATGTTGATGAGGAGTTAGCAGCAATTATTGAACCTATATTGAGTTTATCGCCACAGGAATATTCTAATTTGTTGCTGCAGTTGTCGAATTTGTCCCGCGAACAGTTGTTGGAGCGTTTTGGGTAGTTTTATGTAGATTCAATGGATTAATTAAATAATTAAAATGGGAATTGGGAAATTGTGGAGTAGCAAGTAGCGAATGGGGTAATACTACTTCTCTCCTTGTCTACCCCCTCTACCCCCTCTCCCCCCTCTAAATAAATAATGAAGCCTAATTTCCCCAACCGTCGCTTTCTCTCCTGCTTCGGATTAAGTTTACTGCTCGTATTACTTGGGTTTATTCCCGTGAGGATAAATATTGCTTTTCGCCAAGCACCAACTCCCCAAGCTATTTTTGTGTTGGGTGGTGATTTTCAGCGGACTAAATTTTCTGGTGAGTTTTGGCAGAATCGGAAGGATTTGGATATTTGGGTTTCTGATTTTCCCTATACTTTAGATAGGCATCGGCGGATTTTGAAGAAGTTTGGTGTGTCTGAGAAACTTTTGCTGCACATATTTTGCTAAATAAGATAAAATGTTCCCTATGTAGGGAATACTTTATTAAAAATAATGAATATTGTCTTTACTCCCACTGAAGCGGCTGCAATTGTTCAGGTTCCAACTAAGAGAGTTTACAAAGAGTTAGAGTATGCAATTGTTCCTTCAAGTAACCCCCCGCGACTTTCTTTTGAGGCTTTAGTATATCTCCGAGCATTGAAAGAGGTTGATTTTACATTTTCTGTTGATTTCCGAACTGTTTTATATAAACGTTTGGTAGATGCTATTGCTAATAATAGTGCTTCTTTAGAAATTGCACGCTATTTTATACTACAACTTGATGTGATTTCAAATGAACTATCAGAATTAATTAATCGTTTTAATAACTGGAAAGAAAGTTTAGTCACAAACCCAACAATTATGGGAGGGGAAACAGTATTTTCATCATCTCGCCTTACTGTACGGCATATTGGTACAATGCTCGAACGCGGTGAGTCTGAAGAAGTAATTGTAGAGGACTATCCTTACTTATCTAAGGAAGATATGGAATTTGCCCTTATTTATACAAGAGCTTATCCAGTTATTGGCAGACCAAAGAAATAATGAAATTTCTAGTGGATGAGGACTTATCGCCATCAATTGCACGTTACTTGTGCGAACAGATGCTGGTTGATGCTGTAGCTGTAAGAGACCGCAATTTACTTAACACACCAGACTATGAGATTTTAGAATATGCCTTTGAAGAAGAGCGGATTTTAGTCACTGCTAATATTAAAGATTTCGAGCACTTTGCGACTCTTCGTGAAATTCATGCTGGTATTATTTTTATTTGCGATGGTAGTTTGCTACGTACAGAACAGATGGAAGTGGTAAATGTTGCTGTAAATGCTATTTTGGCTGAAGTAGAAGCTGGTAGAGATATGATTAATCGGGTTCTGTATGTTGAGACCGATAGAAGTTTAAAGTTTGAAAACCTGCCAATATAAAATGGATGAAAATCTGATTAAATTTCTACCCCCTCTACCCCCTCTTCCCCCTCTCCCCCCTCTAAATAAATGAAGCCTAATTTCCCCAACCGTCAATTTCTCTTCTGCTTCGGATTAACTTTACTAATTGTGTTGCTTGGATTTATTCCCGTGAGGATAAATATTGCGTTTCGCCAAGCTCCAACTCCCCAGGCTATTTTTGTCTTGGGTGGTGATTATAATCGGACGCAGAAGAGAAATTGACGGTTGGGGAAATTAGGCTTCATTTATTTAGAGGGGGGAGAGGGGGAAG
>JBCBQE010000437.1:0-5930 GCA_039820385.1 Cyanobacteria bacterium J06635_10 | reverse complement strand
CTCGTTCAAATAATTTTAAATCTTCCCAAGAAAAATCATGACTAAAAGTAAGCAATTTGATAATAACTAATTCCTGAGAATTTACATTTCGTGCTAATAAAGTCCGCCTTCCCGCCTTCTTCGCTAACTGCTCCTGAACTTCATAACCTTTTTGTAAAATTTCATTTTTCATATACCAATGCTCAGTTTCAGATATAACGCTGTTTATAAATCAGTTTTCAACTTAAGTACAACAGCGGAAATACAGATTTCAGTTAACAGTGAGCAGTACCATGACAGTATTGTGTAGGGTGCTGTTACGGCTCTTGAGTATGTATTATTTGAGGTTAAATTTTTGAGGCGGCCGTAACGCACCATTCTAATAGCAGTACCATGACATTAATTTCATTTTGTAATACTTTAAGCTTTACTAGTTAGGTATAAAACAATAACTTTGAAGGATTTAAGTAATAAAACTTATATCCTATGCTGACTCGCCGTAACTTTCTCAAAACGGTTGCTGCTACTAATGCTTTCTCTACATTTACCCAACCGTTAAATTTAGTCCAAGCTGCAAATCCCAAGTTAATCAAACCGCTCGTTTACAACCCGGCTCTGTTGTGGGAATAGTTAGCTCTGCAAGTGCAACTTTTATCCGCGAAGAACTCGATATTGTCCAAGATGCTGTGCGCGCTCTAGAATTAGTACCGCAACTCGCACCTCATGTTTTAGACAAGTACGGATATTTCGCCGGTAAAGATACTGACCGAGCCGCCGATATCAATCAGTTATTTGCCGATCCCAAAATTGCAGCTATTTTACCCATTTGCGGCGGTTGGGGATGCAGTCGTATTCTCCCTTACCTCGATTACAAAGTTATTCAAAGTAATCCCAAAATTATTGTCGGTTTCAGCGATATTACTGCATTACTTGTAGCTATTAACGCCAAAACCGGACTTGTCACATTTCATGGCCCCAACGGACTTACTTCCTGGAGAAACCCACAAACCGAATCCTTCCGTCGCGTTTTATTTGCAGGGGAAAAACTGACTTTCAAAAACCTCAAAGACGCAAGTGATAGCGATAAGCCTGCATAGCATGCGCGAAGCCATCGCTTAATGCAAGTTAAATATCGTATTCGCACTATCAACCCCGGAAAAGTTCGAGGAAGATCGATCGGTGGAAACCTTTCGGTGTTTTCTACCTTAGTCGGCTCTGCCTATCTACCTAATCTAAAAGGAACAATTTTATTTTTAGAAGAAGTCGGCGAAAATATTTACCGTATCGATCATTTTCTAACTCACCTCAAACTCGCTGGTATATTAAAACAGATAAGCGGTTTTATTTTTGGTCAATGCCCCGGATGTAATCCCGGCAGCGATTATGGTTCACTCACCTTAGAACAAGTATTATCCGATCGCATCAAACCCTTAAATATCCCAGCTTGGCATGGAGCAGGGATTGGCCATATGGAAAATATACTCACTCTACCTATCGGTTCCCAAGTCGAAATTGATGCGACTTCCGGCTCTATCGCAATGCTCGAATCCGCTGTTTCAATGAACAATTATCAATGAACAATTAAATACAAATATTTTTTACCTAGATACGGAGAATCACTTCTTGCCCCTCTTCCCAAAAATTTTCATAAGCCATAGTCATAATGACTTCGCTTAGGTTATAATCAAATTCATAACGACTACGCATTATTTAGGAATGCTAAAACAGTAATCCTGTCTGCGTGTAATTAAAGAGAGGTTGAAAACATGGATTTATCAAATTCCAACACTGCGAAGAACTTAGAAGCAGCTTTTGGTGGAGAGTCGATGGCGAATCGTAAATATTTATTCTTTGCGGAAGTGACAAAGAAATTGGGAATGAGCGAACTTGCCAAGCTGTTTAGGGATACTGCGAATCAAGAAACAGAACATGCTTTTGCTCACTTTCGGTTAATGCATCCAGAGTTAGTGGTAGATGATGCTAGTTCTTTAACTGAGGAAGAAAAGAAAGCGATCGCAGCACGTTGTTTAGAATTAGCAGTGGAAGGGGAAACCTATGAATACACTACCATGTATCCGGAATTCACAGAACAAGCGCGTGCGGATAGAGATGGGAAAGCAGTAGAGGAATTCAAAACCCAAGAAGAGGAATCTCGCGAACACGCTGAAATATTCCGCAAAGCTACCCATAATTTTGGATTATTAACTAGTATTGAACACCATCACGCGCGCCAATATACGGAAGCATTGTCAGGTCTTGATGGTAAATCAGCGCCAGAAAAGAAAGCAAGTGGGGATCGGGCCACACAAAAATGGATTTGCCGTCAATGTTCGATGATATACAATCCTGTAGAAGGCGATCCCGATTCTGGAATTGCGCCGGGAACACCATTCGAGGAGATTCCCGAAGATTGGCATTGTCCCATCTGTAACGCTACCAAGAAAACCTTTATCCCTTACGAAGAAGAAACTGCTGCTGTTGCTGCTTAAGTAACATCGCATTCGGGAAATCTTTTGTAATTACTAAGAAACCCGGTATTTTCAAGATACCGGGTTTTTTATTTTCATATATAAAAATTTTTTCGATCGCGATTGTTTTGCGATCGATAAATTTGAATATCATGAGAACTAATAAATTCGCGCCAAGAATCAAGTCATTCGGCAGAAAAATTCCCGATTCAAACCTCTGCGCAAGCCTCCGCGTACCTTTGCGTTTAAAACCTCAATTCTCCTCACTCTATAAGAGTGAGGCTACAATTACAAAGCCCACCGTAAGGTGGGCTATAATGCTAAATTTCTTAGCCCATGCAGATGGGCTTCGTAGATGTAGCCATATCCTTTAGGATATAGACGATCGTGAAAAAACGCATAAAAAGAGCAAACATTTCACATCAAAACCTGCTGCAAAACTTCCTTATGGATCGAAGCCCTATCGGTAAAAAACTTAATTCTGTCATCCGAAAGCGCTTGCCCATTTGCAAAATGCTCAATCCAAGTTTTGCTAATAATATTGGCATCATCCGGTAAATTATCGATATCCCATCCCGGCATTTCTAATTCTTCCATTAACCGATTAATTTTAGGATCGTAACTCAACGCAAAACATCGACATCCTTCACTTGCTGCCATAATCAAACTGTGCAGCCGCATTCCAATCGCCATTTCCACGCCGCGATAAACGCCTTTTAATACAGTAGGATCTTGTACGGTAACAATTTTACTAACATCTTTAAGCGCCGGTTGAATTGCTTGAGTAATACTAAAATCTTTGCTTTTTTGAAATGGGATTAGTAGAATGAAAGAATTTGTTGCTTTTTGAAAATCAACTAAAGCTTTAGTCAAATTACCCAAACGCGTTGCTGTAAGTTCGGGATGAGCGCGTAAAGTAACTGCAACCCTTGGAGCAGGAGTATCCCAAATACCTGGTGTAGACTGAGATTCTAGCGCCCAAACCGGGTCAGGTGCAAGAATGTGAGGTATATCCCACTCCTGAAGTAAAGCCGCAGAAACGCGATCGCGAACGCTGATAGAAGTACAACCAGAGAAATTCTGACGCGCCAACCAGCGAGTAGCATTACGTTTTAAAGGGCCAATACCTTGCGCCCAAGCAATAGTTTTCATACCTTTTTTTTGAGCGATCGTCATCAAACCAGCGTAATAAAAAGGGCTAATAGCGCTAGTTGCATCTTGAACCAAACTACCGCCACCCCAAATAAAAGCATCACAAGAAGCTAAAGCCTGCATCACCAAATTAAAAGCTTTACGCTCGCACGCTTCGACATTGTAACGCCGTTGAGTTTCTTCAGGATTGCCAGAAAGAACCACAGGAGTCACAGAGGATGGTAGCATTTGTAAAAGTGTCGCCAACAAAGCCTCATCCCCACCATTTCCTTGACCGTAATAACCAGATAATAAAGCCCGCATATCGATTTTAGATTTTAGATTTTGGATTAATAAACAAAACAATATCTATCTCCACCCTGAATGTATTTTGCACGAATTACGACACACAGCAAGACATCTCCGCGACAAGTTTCGTAAAGATGAGGAAATGAGGTATGAGGAGTAGGGAGTTACTAAGTGTGAAATGATAATTGATAATTGATAATTGATAATTGATATGCACGCACTTTCAATTCCCACTTGGATAATTCATGTTTCCAGCGTTGTTGAGTGGATTGCCGCAATATGGTTAATCTGGAAATACGGCGAAGTTGTAGGTAATCCTGCTTGGGGAGCTTTATCATTTGGAATGTTACCAGCATTAGTCAGTGCCATGTGTGCTTGTACCTGGCACTTTTTTGATAATTCCCAATCTCTCGAATGGCTGGTAACTTTGCAAGCAAGCATGACAGTGATTGGTAATTTTACCCTTTTTGCAGCAGCTTGGTGGATCTGGCGTTCAACAAAAACCAACGATACCCAAACTAATCCCCCGTCCGCAAAAGCTGTAAAATCAGAATAATTTTAAATTTGAAATTAGGAACAGGGCATCAGAGATGGGAAATAAAACTCCCAACTGCTCACTGTTCACTGCTCACTGTTCACTGTTAACTGTTCACTGCTCACTGTTCACTGCTCACTGTTCACTGTTAACTGTTCACTGCTCACCATTCAAAATGATTTCCAAAGAAACCCTATTTGCCTTATCATTATTTCCTTACTTAGGTTTCTTGTGGTTTATCACTCGTACCCCTGAAACCCCAAAATTAGCCCTGTATGGATTTTACGCACTCCTTATTTTTGTCGCCGTCACCATTCCAGCAGGTATTTATTCCCAAGTACATTACGGTGACACCCTAGCAAACGTTGATTGGTTACATGGAAGTGCAGAAGTATTTTTAACCCTGTCAAATATTTTAGTTGTATTAGGCTTTCGTCAAGCAATAATTAATAAGTCAAAGGTTAAAGGTTAAATTTAAATAACTCCCAACTCCCAACTCCTAACTCCCAACTCCCAACTCCTAACTACTAACTACTAATTATGGAAGTCATCCCAGCGATAGATTTACTAGAAGGTCGTTGCGTGCGTCTTTATCAAGGTGATTACGAGAAATCCGAAGTTTTTGGCGAAAATCCCGCTGATATTGCCAAACAATGGGTAGAACAAGGTGCGACAAGGCTACACGTTGTCGATCTGGATGGTGCGAAAGCTGGTAAAGTCGTCAATCTATCCGCAATAGAAACTATTGTGAATGCAGTTTCCATACCTGTGGAAGTTGGTGGTGGTTTGCGCGGCAAGGAAAGCGTGCAACAATTATTTAATATTGGTGTGGAATGGGCTATTTTGGGAACTGTTGCAGTTGAACAACCCCAGTTAGTGCAAGAGCTTGCTCAAGAATTCCCTCAAAAAATTATCGTTGGTATTGATGCTCGCAACGGAAAAGTTGCAACTCGCGGATGGTTGGAAACTTCGGAAGTTTTAGCTACCCAACTTGCGCTACAGATGCAAGAATTCGGAGCTGCACAAGTAATTTACACTGATATTCACCGGGATGGTACTCTTACTGGACCTAATTTAGACGCTTTACGGGAACTCGCTGCTGTAGTTGATATACCCATTATTGCTTCTGGTGGAGTCAGTTCGGTGACAGATTTATTAAGTTTATTAGCGCTCGAACCCCAAGGTATAACTGGTGCAATTGTCGGACGTGCCTTGTATACTGGTGATATTTCTCTTCGTGAAGCAGTAAGAGCAGTAGGACAAGGGCGTATTCAAGATATACCTCCTAATGGTTTTTCTACTTTCGCTTGATGACTATATAGGAATATTACTAATTTACAAAGTTAAGCAACCCGGTTTTTCAAAAAACCGGGTTTCTGAATTCTTAAGCAGGATAGGAGTAATGTTCTAAGGGGTGAATTCACCACTTCCCAATATTTTCTAAACCAGAAATATTAAGAAAAATAACAAAATCATGATTCCGGTGTAATTTTTCCGGATTGACGATC
>JBCBQE010000436.1:0-5931 GCA_039820385.1 Cyanobacteria bacterium J06635_10 | reverse complement strand
CCCATTTTTTAAGGTTCCCGGAACGTGACTGGTTGAGAGAGGTTTTCCCATATTTTCATAGTTTTCCGGAACGCGGGAGATTTTGAATTAAAAATCTAAAATCTTATAACTCCTAACTCTTAACTTCTAACTCTTAACTATTTCTCATACCCATTTTGATAAAAAATTAACGACTATAGCCTAGGGATAACCATAAAGTCTTAAAATATTGTTAACTTCTGACAAAGCGGAAGTATTTCTTCGGCTGGCAAAAATGCTCGCAAGCTTTGTTTATCTAGCCCTACCCTGTAAGGGTGGCGGACGAAAACTAAGTGGGCGGCCGTTGGAATTTTTTTGCTCAACCACAACTATCAATATATAAAACCAGATCGGAATTAATATTATGGCTATTGGCTACGTTGCGCTTGTACTTCACGCACATCTGCCCTTCGTTCGTCACCCAGAAAGTGACTATGTGCTGGAGGAAGAATGGCTTTATGAAGCAATCACAGAAACTTACATTCCCCTACTACGTGTCTTTGAAGGTTTGAAACAAGACGGTGTTGATTTTAAAATCACCATGAGTATGACACCACCTCTGGTTTCAATGCTACGAGATCCGTTACTACAAGAACGCTATGACGAACACTTAGCTAAACTAGAAGAACTTATAGAGCTAGAAATCGAACATAATGCTCAAAATGGTCATGTTAAGTATTTAGCCGAGCATTATGCTAGCGAATTTAACGCAACTAGAGAGATCTGGGAACGATATAAAGGCGATTTGGTAACTGCTTTCAAGCAATTTCAAGATTCTAACAATATTGATATCATCACTTGTGGTGCAACTCACGGTTATTTACCGTTAATGAAAATGTATCCCCAAGCGGTTTGGGCACAACTTCAGGTAGCGGTAGAGCATTACGAAGAAAATTTTGGTCGGAAACCCAACGGAATTTGGTTGCCAGAATGCGCTTACTTTGAAGATTTAGAACGCATGGTGGCGGATGCAGGATTGCGCTATTTCCTTACCGACGGACATGGTATTTTGTATGCTCGTCCTCGTCCCCGTTTTGGTACTTATGCACCTATTTTTACGGAAAGTGGTGTTGCAGCTTTTGGACGCGATCATGAATCCTCTCAACAAGTATGGTCTTCTGAGGTAGGTTATCCCGGTGCTGCGGAATATCGGGAATTTTATAAAGATTTGGGCTGGGAGGCTGAATATGAGTATATCAAGCCTTACATTATGCCTAACGGTCAGCGCAAGAATACGGGCATCAAATATCACAAAATTACTGGTCGTGGTTTAGGACTAGGAGACAAGCAACTTTACGATCCCTACTGGGCAAGGGAAAAAACTGCGGAACATGCTTCTAACTTTATGTTCAACCGCGAACGTCAAGTGCAACATCTCAACAACATGATGCATCGTCCTCCGATTGTCGTTTCGCCTTACGATGCAGAATTGTTCGGACATTGGTGGTACGAAGGACCTTGGTTTATTGATTATCTCTACCGTAAGTCTTGGTTTGACCAAGGTACCTATGATATGGTTCATTTATCAGATTATTTGCGAGCTAATCCGGTTCAGCAAGTTTGCCGTCCTTCTCAGTCGAGTTGGGGATATAAGGGTTTTCACGAGTATTGGCTAAATGAAACTAATACGTGGATTTACCCACATTTACATAAGGCTGCCGAGCGGATGATTGAATTATCAACTCGGGAAGCAGAAGATGAGTTGGAATCCAAAGCTCTCAATCAAGCAGCACGAGAGTTACTTTTAGCACAATCAAGTGACTGGGCGTTTATTATGCGAACCGGAACGATGGTTCCTTATGCTGTAAGAAGAACTCGTTCTCACTTGATGCGATTTAACAAGCTTTACGAAGATATTAATATCGGTAAAATTGACAGCGGATGGTTGGAGAAAGTTGAATACATGGATAATATTTTTCCCAATATCAATTATCGAGCATACCGTCCTTTGTAATTGCATCATTGTAAAGGCATAAAAATTTGTAGGGTGGCTATTGTCCACCTTATATTAATAACGAGTGAGTTTTATTTTTCCAACAGAAAAGTAAAGCCTAGCTTGCATAGGAATGTGTCAAATGTTGTCCAATTTATACAAGGAAATTCAATTATTTAGATTTGAGGATAAAATAATTTGCTTTGAGTATTGTTGAATTAAACAAAAATAGCTATGCTTCAATACCATAAAAAGCAAAACCCCCAACATGAGGATGCTGGGGGTTGTATTTATGGAACCTTGTCCCATAACTAATGCATTTCATTCTTTGACTAGTTAATTAATTGCTCATTTGCTTACTAGCATATGCATCCATACCATAAGCTGGTACGCGCTCAGTGTAGTCTGTTTCTTTACCGGTTACAGATTTAGCTAAGAAATCAAAAGATTCAGAATTCCAATTACGTTCGTGGATGGGCTTTGTTTGTTCTCCTCGGAAATATGCTTGAGCGCCTATCAATGCAGCAGCTACCCAACCTACAACGAATAGTGCAATCAATATAGTAACCATATTACTTGTGACCTCTCATTAAAGTTTTGTTGCTTTATGTAAACAAAGGTAACAAAAATTTACAAATTAGTGAAAGGTGTGCTAACCGATGAAGTCGGTAGGGTATTCCACACTACGGTATCGCGTCTAAAATAAGACATCGGATACATTTATCGTTGCTAGTAAGCGATTTATTACTCTAAAGCCCTTAAACAAAACTCAGAAACTTGGATTAATTCACGAATTAACTAATATAGACTTGCTTTCAAGGGTTTAGCTAAAACTTCCAGGTGAAGTTCGAGAATCAATGAATAATGGTTACTGGAAACATTATTCATTGCAAACAATTCCATCCATACCAAGAGAAGGAAACAACCTGATTACACCGATGTTTCCACAGCGAGGTAGCCTCTAAATTTCATTTATAGGAGTGACAGCGGGCGATTTAAATCGCCGTCCTCATGTTTAAATAATTAATTAAAGGAAATTTGATTCTCTTGATTTTTCTTCGATATTCACATACTTAAAAAGCGAACCGCATGCAATACGAGTACGCCTAGCAGCGTCACTCCACAACTCCAACGCCACATCTTCCAAACTTTGCCCATCAGCCAAAAGCATCCGCGAGATCATACTAATCTTACCGAAAGACCAAAATAAGCCTGCTTCAAGTAGATATGGCTCGTTAGTTTCTGCATGTACGCGGAAGTCATACAAAGAATAATCGCGACAACCCAAAGCGATATGTGCTTGTTTTGCCGCATCTGCAAGTTTCTTAAATAGTTCAGGCGTGACATTAGCTGGACACATCGGCTTTGCTGTTGGCTTCTCAGGTTGCTTACTTGGCGTTCCGTCAGATTGCAGTTCAAGCTTATCCCGTACAGTTCTAATGGGGTGTTCCTCGGGGAACAGGTATTCTATCATCTGCGGTACCCATAATTTGCCTTCACGCTCGATTACAGCTACACGCAGTTCCCTTCCGGGAATGTAATCTTCAACTAATAGAGTCTCGTCAAATTCAAACCCAACCTGCAATGCTTCCGCGATTTGATCTTGATTCCAAACCAAGCTCATGCCCAAAGAGTTATCTTCGGAGTTTGGTTTGACGATCAACGGGGGCTCCATTGTCAGGGTGTCTCCTTGGCGGAGTTGTTGCGCCTGAGCCACCTGTACACCAGATGCAGATACAACGCTTCGTGTTTGGGCTTTGTTGGTTGCCAGTGCTGTACAATGAGATGGCGACCCTACCACGGGTAAACCAAGAATATCCTCGAAGAAGGTCCGGAAACTCGTCATTCCCGGGAAACAGAACATATGTGGGACTACTACATCAATCTCAGGTAGCTGAGAAATCATGTCTTGAAGTGAGATTTTCTCTGACAGATCGTCTAAGGATGTTCCCAACTGCCAAAAACCATCAGGATCTACTACGGCATAGTGGCTTTTTACACCAATGGGTTGCACGACCTCCTTTGCATATATCATTGATAGATTGTAGTAGAACTCTGAGACACGAGAACCCGCGAGGTGCAAGACTCGCAAAGACATTGTAGATGAGGTAGGGAATGAAGAAGATGATGTTTTATTTTGATACATATTCTTTTCTAATGTCAGATTATTTTATACGCTTATTTAAGCAGGACAAATGATTTAAATGTTTCCAAAAATGGATAACAGCCACACCAGAATTTTTATATAATTTTAGATTTAACTATTGAAATTCATTAAATCAGGAATAGTTGATCGCATGTCCAGAACATAAGTAATGCTTAACAATAATTAATCTCCACCCAGCTCTACAAGTTTACCAATGTTAAAATCGATTCTTGTCCAGCCTTTTAATCTAAACAAGTTTTTCAGCAATAACAATGTAATTTGCCAATGATGAACCATTAAAAATGGTAATGCATCGTCAAATTTGTAAATCGCGTCAGTACCTTGCCACATATTCTTAATCCAATTTCTTAATTGAGAAAAAGAACGAATTTCATTCAGTCGCCAAACTTCGTGATATGTCCAATAAGTAGGTTTACTGTTGGATAATGCTTGTAAAGGTTCCGCAATCGGTTCTTTACTTAGGTAAGCATTAGCTGCTTGTTGCAACTGATCGTGGAATATGGTTATAGCAGAATGAGTACGAGGGTTACATTCAATGGCGTATATTTGACCATCTTCGGCTTCAATGAAATCAAAAGAAAGTTGTCCGGTAAGTCCCAATTCTTTCACAAAATGCGTTACCCATTCACGAATTTTTGGATGTTCTACGTTTTCGTAGTTGACTTGAAAAGCTGAAGATTCACAACAACAATGCAGTCTCACCACACCATCGCGAACGGTACTATGAGTACAATACTCTTTGCCAGGAATAAATTCTTGCATTATCCAAGGCTTTTGAGGACTAATTGGTAAGCTTCGCACGAAAGCTTCTGTTTCTTCTGGAGTATCGCAAGGAAGCTTGGTTAAATCTAAACGTCTCACTGAGTCGTAAGGAATACTCTTGATAATATATTTACGAGTTTCTCCGGAGAAGTCAAAATTTATAACTTGCTCGGGAGAAGTTATTTTAAAAGATTTGGGAACAGATAAACCAAAGCTTCGCGCTTTTTCGCTGAAGGCAAATTTATCATCAAGCATTTCACAGGTAGCAACATCTATGTGAAATACTTCGCAGTATTCCGATAGTGCTGGTTTGGCTACAGCATCGTAGTAACTAGCAATTGGACTTGTTACCGGAATATAAATATCAATATTTTCTTTGTTAACAATGTTGATTATTGCTTCAGTGTAAACTTGTGCATCTGTTTGCGGTAGCGGAGTTTTATAAAACTTATCTACAGCCTGAGAAAAACGATGACCAGATAGCCAGTATTTATAGGTTTCCGTTAGTACTACTCTATGGCCTGCTGCATGAAAAAATCGAGCAAGCTGTAGTGCTTTAGTCATTTTTCCACCGCTTATCAGAATATTTTTCTTTTCAGCGGCCGTTATTGTTGTGTGTTTCTTTTGAAACGGAACAGTCAGTATGTTTAGCAGTTGAGAGATGACAACGATGGTGGCGTTAATTGGTAGCGCTAGTAACAGTAAAGTTAAAGTCGCAAGATTTTGACACAGCGCTGCAAAACGCATACCTACTGAAATTTGAGGTGTTACAGATTGAGAGGAAGAAACAGAAATAGATTGTGCCATAGTTTAGAGTAACTGCTAAATATGAAAAATGAAGGATAAATCAATTACGAGTAGCGGGTGGTGAGTATTGAAGGAAGATTTATCTGTATTCAATATCCACTACTCACCACTATTCACTACTTACTCTTGAAAATTCATCCCCCTTCAAGTTTTAATTTTCTAATCGTCGGATGATAGTTAAACCATCTCTTACCGGCAGTAGTACTGTCGCGGCAGATAAACGTGTCGAACAAGTACTACTGCC
>JBCBQE010000435.1:0-5933 GCA_039820385.1 Cyanobacteria bacterium J06635_10 | reverse complement strand
ACAATAGTCCATATACTTAAGGGAATCGCAAAAGCCGTAAGAAAAACCAAAGTCGCTACAGCGATCGCAATGTCGGGAATAATCAACGGTAAATAAGAAATACCTCGATATAAACCTTTTAAAGGAAAGCGATAACGCGCCAATCCCACCGCCATTAAAGTTCCCAGCACCGCTGAAATACTTACAGCACAAAAAGCAACTATCAAACTGTTTTTTAAAGCCAATAAAATACGCTCATCAGTAAATAATTTTTGATACCATTCCCAAGTAAACCCTTCCCAAGCCGCACTATAAGGCGATTGGTTGAAGCTATAAAATGCGAGTACTGCTATTGGCAAATACATTAGAACATACATTAGCAGTGAAAAAACTCCCTGCCATGGGATATGCAGTTTTTTCTTCGGTGGAGATATATTCACGCCAATTACGATTGTCTACTTGTTTGTCAGGACTTTCTTAGCATTATTTACTCCAAAAGTCAATAATAAAAGAGAGTTATGAGGTTAGAATCAGTATCTAACTCTTTAACTCCTGTAGACGTAGCACTGCTACGTCTCTACAACTTTATTCACTGCATCCTATCTATGGTGCGATACTGAATAGCTTCTGCAACATGATCGGGTTGTAAATTTTCATCACCAGCTAAATCTGCAATAGTTCGCGCTACTTTTAAAATGCGATCGCTTGCTCTTGCTGATAAACTTAATTTTCTGATAGCTGTTTCTAATAAATTGCGGGATGCATCGTCTAATTTACACCATTTTTGGAGATGACGACTTTGCATTTGGGCGTTACAGCGTACAGTCTTTTCTTTTTGAAAACGTTCAAATGCTTGTTTACGCGCAATTAAAACTCTTTCTCTAACGCTTTCTGATGATTCCCCGTTGGGTTGTTGGGTAATTTCTTCGGGTTTCAAACGATTTACCGCCACTTGTAAATCAATTCTATCCATCAAAGGGCCAGATAACTTAGCCCAATATTGTTCTCTTTTACGAGGGGAACAGGTACACTGCTCGATGGTATCGCCATAGAAACCGCAAGGACAAGGATTAGTACTCGCCACCAAAGTAAACTGTGCCGGAAACATTACAGACTGTTTGGTGCGGGAAATAGTTACACAACCATCTTCCAAAGGTTGACGCAGAAATTCCAACACATCTCTTTTAAATTCTGTTAACTCATCTAGGAAAAGTACACCTCTATGTGATAAAGAAATTTCACCAGGGCGGGGATAGCTACCACCACCCACCAAAGAAGGGCCAGAAGCCGAATGATGGGGACTCCGATAAGGGCGATCGCGAATTAATTTACCGCGATTTTTTAATAATCCAGCAACGGAATAAATACGAGTAACTTCCAAGGATTCATCGAAACCCAAAGGTGGCAAAATCTGAGGTAAACGCCTTGCTAACATAGTTTTACCACTTCCTGGAGGCCCTACGAATATTAAATTATGTCCTCCAGCAGCAGCTATTTCCAAAGCACGACGTGCGTGTGCTTGTCCTTTAACATCTTTTAAATCTAAATTATGAAAAACTGTTGCGCTATCGGATGAGTTTTCTACAGTTTCATCAAGCTCCACGGGTTGATGAGATGCGGGATTATTTAGGAAGCTGGCTACATCAGAAATATTTTCAAAACCATAAACATCCAAGCCCTTGACAACTGCAGCTTCTTGAGCATTATCAGCAGGTAAAACTAAAGCAGTAATTCCCATTTTCTGAGCCGCAGCAGCAATAGGTAATACCCCTGCAACTGGCCGTAAACTACCATCGAGGGAGACTTCCCCCAAGAATAAATAATCACCCAGCAAATTGGGATTAACTTGGTCAGAAGCGGCTAAAATACCCACACTGATAGGTAAGTCAAAACAAGGTCCTTCCTTACGTAAATCAGCCGGAGTCAAGTTAATTACAATCCTTCGCATCGGGAAAGCAAAACCGGCATTTTTTAAAGTTGCTTTTACTCTCTCCTTAGATTCCTGTACTGCACTATCGGGTAAACCTAACATGATAATCGCCGGTAAACCCCCCGATACGTCTACTTCTACACCCACCTTAATCGCATCGATGCCGACAATTGATGCACTCCAAACTCTAGCAAGCATATTTATAACCGATTCGTATAAAAGTTTTAATTCATCAGTTATAGCTGAAAAATTCTTTATGTTACTGCTTTTTAACTTAATATGAAGTCGTAGGTTAGATTTGGCGCGTTAAGAAATTCATTTTCAGCAAAAATAGTAATTACACTGTTATTTTTTAATATTCCGCAAAAATAAAATAGCAGAGTACGAAGTTTAATATAATTTTTATGAAATATGAAAATTGCTTCACGAAATCCACAAAACTTTAAATTGCGTATTGTATGGGGATTTGAAATCGATGAAAGACTCTGGGTTGAGTACAAAGATTCTAGCTGGGTGCCAAGAGTCGGAGAAGTAATGATTTTGCCCCTAAAAGAAGACGCATACTCCTGGCAAGAACAATACTGGCATAAATTCTTTGTAGAGGTAGTTGCTTACGACTTTCAAAATTCCGCAACGCGAGTTATTTGTAAATCATTAAAACCAGAAGAACTTGAAATACAGTATCTTAAGTTGAAAATTCTAGTTTAATTTTTTTGTTTATGAAGCACTTTTCGTTTTATAAGAGATTTTTTGTTTTATTTATTCCTGAAAATCTGTGACCAAATTCTTAGTCGTAGGTTGGGTTAAGCGGATGAAAAAATTATTTTTTGCAAAAGACTTGTATAGCGCTGTAACCCAACATTACATTAAATTATCTGTTTCTAAAATATCTTACATTCACACATAATGTTTGTTAGCGATGGCTTCGCGCATGCGTGAGCGGCTTATCGCCATTTCAGATTACACCATGATTAATAAAATTTCGTTACAAGTTAAATTATTTCAATCGTCTCTAACCCAACCTAGGACTAAAATATGAGAGAAAACCTTTATTTAATTTGAATATATTTCATGGTTTCATCAGAACTAATTTCGACATTGCGAGGGCTAAATCGAGCAGACAAATTTTATATTATGCAAATGTTGATCTCGGAATTGGCGCAACAAGAAATGGATCTAATTAAACCTAATCAATCTTATCCAGTGTCGTCCCCTTATGATGCAGTTGAAGCAGCAAATACAATGTTAAACGTGCTAAAAACTGCTAAAAATCAAGATAATGAATAATGCTGAACAATATCCCTTTGTTTCAAGCAATGTTACTTTAGGTGAAGCCAGTTTTCGTCCATATTTGCCTCTCACTTTAATTTATCAACAGTTTTCAGTTACGACATCGGGTTTACTAGATACTGGAGCCAGTGTAAACGTGCTTCCTTATTTGGTAGGAGTTGAGCTTGGGTATGAATGGGAACGACAAACAACGGCATTAAGTTTAACTGGCAACTTAGCTCAATACGAAGCCCGTGCTGTACTTCTTCAAGCTGCTGTTGGGCAATTTGAACCCGTACAACTTGTATTTGCATGGACACAAGCTAGAGACGTGCCTCTCATTTTGGGACAAGTAAACTTCTTTATGGAGTTTGATGTATGTTTCTACCGTTCACGATTACAATTTGAGATTGTTCCTAAATCAAATGTCTCGGAGTAAGTTAGTAGGTTGATTTTAAGGCAGGAAGGAATTAGTTCGTAGGTTGGGTTAAGCGCAGTCTGAAAATTAATTTTAACGAAAGACTTGTATAACGCTTAACCCAACATCAAATTGTTGCTAATTATAAAGTATCTTTAATTAACATAAAATTATTAGCTAGATTAACAACTATAAATATTTCTACAACCGAATATAATCTAGGAGATATTCTTGATGGTACAAACTCAAACTTTTCGGCCAATTCCCAAGGAAAATAAAAGCGGTTTAGTAAAAGTTGCCACGAATATCTGGACAATCGAGGCTAGCGAATGCATATTCTACCGTCCACCTATGCAACCCCGCTATCCCTATACCCATCGTTCAGTCGTCATACGCTTAAAAGATAACAACCTTTTCATTATTTCCCCAATCCGTCTCACTGACGATATCCGTGCCGATATTGATGCACTGGGAACTGTAAAATACATCGTTTCACCGAATAACATTCACCACTTGTACATGGGAGATTGGAGCCAAGCATACCCAGAAGCAAGACTTTATGCATCACCAAAACTAGATTCAAAGCGCAAAGACTTAACCTTTTACAAAACACTTTTTACAGACAATCCCGAACCCGAATGGAGCGAGCAGATAGATCAATGTATTTTTGGATCCGGTGGATTTCTTGATGAAATCGTCTTTTTTCACCGCGAGTCACGCACCATAATTTTCACCGATATGATTATGGATTTCGACAAGACAGTTTTTTCTCCCATTTCCCGCGTGACTACTCGGTTAAACCAAATGTATAAACATACCCCCTTCGGAATCCAGTTAGTTCACATGTTTAATCGTACATCTGTACGTAATTCCTTTAATATCGTTCGCGGTTGGGGAGCCGAACATTTAATAGTTGCTCACAGCCCTTGGTTGTGTGTGGAGGGAAAGGAAGAAGTGACAAACTTTTTAGACTCCGCTTTCGACTGGTTAAAACCGCGTTCCCGTATTATTGAAGCTGGCTATAGTGCGATATTGTTTTTAGCATTTTTACTAATTATCATACCGGTTCACGCATTAATTGTATTGGTTCTGGATATAATTTTTCCAAAGCTTGTGAAACGAAGTTAAACTAACAGGACTCACCTTTATAGGTTTTTTATGGGCTTTGCAATTGTAGCTCCACTTTCCATAACAAACTCAATTAAGCGCTAAAATTCGATTCTTCTCAATCCCAATTTCCAAAACTGCTTGTATTAATACTCATTCTCAACTACTGTCTTGAAGGGTGAATATACGGATTAATTTCGTATAATCAATTTCTCAACAGCTTATTTACCAATATTTTCAGGACAGTGCAAGAAAAAAATGAGGCAGTATTCCCCACTCACGATTGTTTCTTATGTAATCGGCCCGATATTAATGATTTTCAGTCATTTCGCGTCGTTACTCGTTTTAAAAACTGGTTTGTCTTGGGGCGCTGTTGTATGGATTTTATTTTTATACCTAATCCGAATGCTCGCAACAACGGCTATTTACCACAGACTACTGACTCATAAAAGCTATCAAGCTCCCGCTCCAGTTTTATGGATAGGAAGTATTGTCGCTGCATCAGCCGGGCATATGGGGCCAAGTTGGTGGAAAGCTCACCACATGACTCATCATCAACATTCCGATAGCGAACTAGATCCCCATTCTCCTTATAGAAAAAGTAATGCGATCGCAGGATTTTATTGGTCCCAAGCTGGTTGGTTATTATCCCCCGAATTCTTTCCAGATAAACTCCCTAAAGATGTTGAAAATGACATAGTTTTAAAGACAATTGACCGTTTGCACTTCTTACCTGTAGTAGGTTTGGCAGCGCTTTCATATTTTATGGGTGGAATTGAATATCTTGGAGCATTTTTTCTCAGCACGACCATCCTATACCACTGCGTACAGACGGTTAACTCTATTTGTCATGTAGCAGGAGAACAACCATTTATCACCTCAGAATTTAGTCGAAATAATGCTTTCATAGCTGTTCTAACACTGGGTGAAGGCTGGCATAATCTCCACCATGCTTTTCAAGCATCCAGTCGTCACGGTATCACAATTCGTTCTGGAGAAGTTATCTATCTTCCAGATCCCACATTTAGTTTTATTAAGATACTTGAATTTTTCAAATTAGCTTCAAAGCCTAAAATACCTACCGAAACTAAACTACTAGAACGTTCTAGAGAGCGACATATGCAAGAATCTGGTTTACCAGCAATGGTAGAAACATGACTCTATTTTTAATTTTTTATTGCTGCTGGTTCATCAATTGTTAATGATAGGACAGAGAATAAAAGTTAAAAA
>JBCBQE010000434.1:0-5942 GCA_039820385.1 Cyanobacteria bacterium J06635_10 | reverse complement strand
CCAATAACTATCGATAGTTATTGGTGGGATTTATGTGCGGGACCCCACGTAAATTTTACTGGAGAAATTAATAAAAAAGCGTTTGCATTATTAAACCTTGCGGGAGCATATTGGCAAGGTGATGAAACCAAGCCAATGTTGCAGCGTATTTACGGTACAGCTTGGGAGACTCCAGAAGAATTTACGTGGGGTCCCGCACATAAATCCCACCAATAACTATCAGCTTGATTTGATTTTGTATTATTTGCATTATCTACAGCAAGCAATGATGATTCTCTATTACCACCATCAGGACTACCAATAAAATAACGACTAATTATTTCTTGTTCGGGAATTCGTTCTAAAATTTCTAACTTATATGGTTCATTTAAAGATGTAATCTCTTTTTTAATTTCCTCCCTTTCCACCTCCTCGCGAATAATAGGTAAATTTGCCTTAATTATTCGCCGCATTTGGGTTTCAATTTTACCTAAATCATCTGGGGTAATACTTACGGGACAATCAAAATCGTAGTAGAAACCTGTATCGGTAACTGGTCCAATTGCAACTTTTGTCCCCGGAAAAAGCTTTTGTACAGCCATAGCCATGACATGAGCGCAAGTATGACGAATGAGCTCAAGCTTTTGGGCATCCTTTTCTTGCAAGCCTTCCTGAGATTGAGATAATGAACTGACCATATGCAACTAGAATGAGAATCGTTATCATCATAGCGCAAAATCTTGGTTTGATGTGAAGGCCCCTTTGGCTAGTAACAAAAATAAACCTTAATCAATAAACAGCTATAATTGAGTTGTAAAACCTCGCGTGCGTCAAGATTTGTGACCAAAGCCAAAGAAAGCGACATTTGCCAAACCCGCTGTTTTAACTCAGAATTAGTGAATCAGGTGGGTGAAGCACTGCCAGGAGATGATATTATCGAAAATGCTCAAATTCTTTTTAGTGCTTTAGCAGATAAATCACGCTTAAAGATTCTCCACGCTCTGAGTAATGGTCAAGAGCTTTGCGTTTGCGATGTGGCTTCTCTGCTCAATGTCAAAATTGCCTCTGCCTCTCATCACCTGCGGAAACTACGGGACCTCAAAATTTTAAAGTATAGAAATGATGGCAAGCTAGCTTACTATTCTCTTAAAGACCAGCGCATAGCAGAAGTTCTCTACTATACATTAAAGCAACTGTAAGTCATTCTAAGCAACATTGGAATGAATCTTTTTTTTGTGATATCATTCAAATGTTCGTTTGAATATTTGAATAATTGAGTAATAGGAAAATTATGAGTGATAACTGCTGTCAAAACAAAGGTTGTGAGCTAACGAAGCTGAAAAAACAGCAAGCGAATGTTCTTTGGGTAGTTTTGTTTATTAACCTCGTGATGTTCTTTGTTGAGTTTGGAGCAGGTATTCGTGCGGATTCGATATCTTTGACTGGAGATTCCCTGGATATGCTTGGTGATACCTTGGTTTACGCGAGCAGTTTGTATGTGATTAATAAGGGTAGTAAAGCTCAGGCTGGTTCCGCATTTCTGAAGGGAATCATCATGTTTTTGTTTGCGATCGCAGTTTTCGCTAGAGCTATCTATCAATTCTCTTCGGGTGTAACTCCAGAAGCAACGGTTATGAGTGCGATTGGATTTATAGCGTTATTCGCCAATTTAGTCTGTTTGCTGTTATTAGCTAGGCATCGAAAGGATAATCTGAATATGTCTTCTGTGTGGTTATGTTCGAGAAATGACATCATTGCCAATATCTCTGTTCTTGCAGCAGCGGGATTAGTTTTTCTGACGGGTTCGATACTGCCTGATTTAGCGGTAGGTTTGTTATTAACGTTTGTTTTTGCAAAGTCAGCAGGGAAAGTACTTTCACAGTCTTGGAGAGCTTTGACTTAGTATTCGTGCAAACCCTGCATTGCTGGGTGGGGGTAGTGAATAGTGAGTAGTGAATGGTGAATAGTAAAAATATTACCTGGCAAAGTTGACTCGGTGAACTACTAGATACTATTTTTGTGGACAATAATTGACATTTATTGACAGTTGAGAAACAACTATTCTGTTCTATTAAGAGTCGGATATCTCACAATAATGTTTGAATCGCAATCACTGAAGCATTATTGTATAATACATATGCTCTACCAATCATTCAAAAATTTTAATGGATGAAAACGGATACAATCTTTTACACGCTGTTACAAAATCTCCCCAGCGTATTATTTGAAATACTGCAACAATCTCCAAGCCAAGCTTTACACTATGAATTTTCTTCTGTGGAGATAAAAGAACTTGCACGACGAATTGATGGTTTATTTTTACCCAAACCTGAATACCCCCAAGACCCAATTTACTTTGTCGAGGTACAATATCAACGAGATGACGATTTATACTGGCGATTAATTACCGAGGCGTTTCTTTATCTCAATCAATATAGACCTGATAAAAGTTGGAAAGCAGTAGTTTTATGGGCGAAACGTAGTCTAGACTCAGGTGTCCCAACTGCGTATCAGACATTACTATTGCATGGGCAAATACAAGTAATATACCTCGATGAATTAACCGATACTTCTTCTTCAATTGGGTTGGGGATTATTGGATTGGTAGTTGCTCCGGAAAATGAAGCGGTAGAAGTTGCGAGAAATTTAATTGGACAAGTTCAACAAGCGGATGTCAGCAATCGTCGGCAGCTTTTAGAATTAGTAGAAAGGATGTTGATTTACAAATTCTCAAATAAAAGTAGACAGGAGTTAGAAGCAATGTTTGGATTAACCGAATGGCGACAAACTAGATTTTATCAAGAAGTTGAGCAAGAAACAAAACTTAAAACTGTCCCCCGTTTGTTAAATATGGGATTGAGTCTTGAACAAATTGCTCAAGCACTTGATTTAGAAGTTGAAGTTGTGAGAAAAGCTATTGAAAAACAAAGTGGGGGAGAATCTTGATAATAAAGCAGACAGGAGTTAGAAGCAATGTTTGGGTTAACCGAGTGGCGACAAACTAGATTCTATCAAGAAGTTCGAGAAAAAGTTGAGCAAGAAACAAAACTTGAAACAATTCCTCGTCTGTTAAATATGGGATTGAGTGTCGAACAAATTGCTCAAGTACTTGACTTAGAAGTTGAAGTTGTCAGAAAAGCTATTGAAAAACAAAGTGGAGGAGAATCTTGAGTACTGAAGAATTATCAATCCTCAACCAAAACCAACCCCACGATTACCTTTAGACCAAATTAACACCTCACCATTTTGACCCCCAGCAGCAATTTTATTACCTTGGGGATGCCATGAAACACAAGAAAATCCGTTATTAGCACCTTGGAGAATTTGCGTTACTTTTTTCGCTTTTTTCCACAAACAAAGCCAACCGTCAGCACCAGCAGAAGCAATCATCAAGTTATCGGGTGCAAATTCTATTGTTTCTACAATATTTTTGTGATTTTCTAATACAGTAGCATCCCAACCCGAAGATGCATCATCTTGTTTTTCCCAGACAACTATACCTTCTGCGCTAGAACATGCTAGTAATGGCTCTTTTTTAGATGTAGTCACTTTTGACCAAGCTAAATGACGAATTTTACCTGGAAAACCACGCATTAACCAAGGTTCGGCAACTTTCGCATTAACAATAAAATCTGTTTTCAATACACAGATAGTTCTATCCATGTTACCCGAAGCAATGTATTTACCATCAGACGACCAAGCCACAGCAACACTAGCCGATGGTATGCTAAAGAAATACGGGTCTTCATCCCATTCATCAGAACGCCAAATTTTTACACCTTGATAACCAGCGATGCCTCCGGCTATGCCCTCTGGGCTTATCGCCAGAAATTTACCATCATGACTCCAGTCAATACTCAGTACTGAAGAGTTATCAAAATTCAAGGTAACAACAATTTCTTGAATGTCTGCATCCCAAACCTGTACGTAACGTCCCAAACTAAAAGCTAGTAAATTTTTGCAGGGACTCCATGCTAATTTATCTACCCAAGCGGTCGCATTTTCTAAAGTCGTAATAAGTTGATAATTAGAAGTATTCCAGATTTTTACTTTACCATCTTGTCCGCCAACTGCTAAAAACTTTCCATCAGTAGAAAAAGCCATTCCATCAATGGAAGTATTAGTAACTTCTTGCAAAGTTATTAATTCGTTTTCTACAAAAACTTTTACTTCTCCAGCCGCAGAACTCATTGCTAAAGTACTACCATCAGGCGACCAATTTACAGCGGTTATATAATCAGAAAGTATATTATTCCAATTTAAATCAAAGTCGGTAGATTTAATAGTTCTCATTTGTACCTTTACGAAGTAAGAATTTATAATTTATAATTTATAACAAATAAAATGGCGGAATATAGCATTTCCACTAGCAACCGAGGAACAGCTTCACCTCACCCCAATAAAGCTGTAATTTACCTCCCCTCTCCTTAATAAGGAGAGGGGCTGGGGGTGAGGTTTTAAGGTATATATCAGAGCTATAACTATTAGTTAAAATTAAGCCATACAAGCGAGAAAATCCTTTTTCAACTGAGTTTGATCTAAATTACGACCAATAAAGACAAGTTCATTCTTACGTTGTTCGCCTTCTTTCCATAAACGGTCTGGTTTCCCATCTAATAACATATGTACTCCTTGGAATACAAACCTCTCATCTTCTCCAGCAATATTTAAAATACCTTTCATCCGGAAAATATCGGGTCCTTTAGTTTGTAATAAATTACTCAACCATTCATTTAATTTAATCCCGTCTAATTCACCTTTTTCTACCAAAGCTATAGAATAAACACTTTCATCATGTTCGTGAGCATCTTCGCTTAAAAAATCTGGATCAACTTCCAAAGCTCTATCTAAATCAAAAGCTTTCACCCCTAAAAGCGCATCCATTTCTAACTCAGAATTGCGAGTACGGTATATTTTTGCCATTGCATTCATTCCCCGTATTCTATTCTCTAATTCTTCCAATTGTTCCGGGGTTACTAAATCAGTTTTATTAAGTAAAATTACATCAGCAAAAGCAATTTGTTCTTGAGCTTCATCCGCATCCCAATGTTGCCAAATATGCTTAGCATCAACTACTGTAACTACAGCATCTAAATTCAATTTTTCCTGCATATCTTCATCTACAAAGAAAGTCTGAATTACAGGTGCGGGGTCGGCTAATCCAGTAGTTTCAATTACTAAATGGTCAAATTTATCACGCCGCTTCATTAAATTAGCAATGATGCGAATCAAATCACCACGTACCGTACAGCAAATGCAGCCATTATTCATTTCAAAGATTTCTTCATCAGCATCGATAACCAATTGATTATCAATTCCGACTTCCCCAAATTCATTGACTATAACCGCGACTTTCTTGCCATGCTCGTGGGTGAGAATCCGGTTAAGTAAAGTTGTTTTTCCCGCTCCTAAATAACCAGTGAGAACGGTTACGGGGACTGTATCTAGTGTTTGAGCAGTCATCTTTATTCTCCCAGACAATGAAAATCATTCTCATAATATGGTAATGCATTACTTTTAGATAGAAACTAATTTGAATAATAAAATTTGTAATGCATTACTTAAATCAGTGAACAGTGAACAGTGAACAGTTATCAAGGCTTATGGTGGGGGATGTCGGGGTACCACCAACGCTTACCACCAATTGGTGGGGGACGGCCGTTTCTTGAAGGGGTGCATCACTCTTTATTGATAACTGATAACTGTTAAAGTGATTCTATTAATCAATCTTTTAATTACTAATTCGCTAAGGTCAGCTTTTATTATTTCTCAACAACCGCAAACCACTCAAAGTTACTAATACTGTAGAGCCTTCGTGTCCAATTACTCCTAAAGGAAGATTGATACCAGTGGCAAAATTGGCTACTAGTAAAAAACCAATACTGCACAAAGCAAAGATAATGTTTTGTTTGATAACCCTAATTGCACGACGACCAAGATGAATTGTAGCAACTAATTTTTCT
>JBCBQE010000433.1:0-5942 GCA_039820385.1 Cyanobacteria bacterium J06635_10 | reverse complement strand
GCCGAATATACTTTAAGAGTAAAATTGAGAAAACCGGTTGCAAAACCGAGACCTAAACCAAAGATTCAACCCACACAATCACCAGAAATCGAACCTACACCTACATCAAAAATCGAACCTACACCTACACCAGAGATTCAACCCACACAATCACCAAAAATTGAACCGACAGTACCACCTGTGGAAAATACACCGACATCACCACCTATAGACAATACACCGACATCACCACCTATAGACAATACACCGACATCACCACCTATAGACAATACACCCACACCATCACCTATAGAAAGTACGCCAACTCCCGAGTCTACAAATCCAGAAATAGCGCCAGTAGATATTTTTCCTACGCCAAAACCAACTCCTGCTGATGAAGAGACAAATAACCCTATTATAGAGCGATCGCCAGAATCTGATTCTGATTCTAGAGATTTTTAGATATCTATCTAAGAATTAATTCTAACATGGGCAATAGTACTCTAGTACGGCTTGCGTTGGTCAAAAGTATTATTTTCTATAGCTTTGACGTTTTACGAATGGTTGGTTTATTTCCGCCGTGCTCTACTAGTCGCAATATTTATGTAATTTAAATTTATACTTAAGCCCCTATTACGTCTTGCCAACAAGGCCGTAAGATCATTTAATGCAGTAATTGAAAGCTTAAACGCTGATCCAAAATCTCAACTCTCAAATTGTATAAGGATATTTTATGTGCTAAAGACATTATTTATTGCTGGAACCGATACTGATGCAGGTAAAACGGTTTTGACTACTGCCTTAGCTGCTTATTTACAAAAATATTACCCCCATGCCCATTTAGGAATCATGAAACCGATTCAGTCGGGTATTGGCGATCGCGAAATTTATCAAAAGTTATTTTCGTTATCGCAATCTGAGGGGGAAATCACACCTTTATATTTTAAAGCCCCTTTGGCACCTCCCTTAGCCGCTGCAAAGGAAAATCGCCAAATAGATTTAGGTATTGTATGGGAAACTTTTACTAAGCTACAACAAAGCTGCGATCGCCTCTTAGTGGAATCTTTGGGAGGTTTAGGCTCTCCTATAACAGATGAGTTTACAGTGGCTGATTTAGCCGGTGAATGGCGTTTATCTACGGTATTAGTTGTACCTGTAAGATTGGGTGCGATTTCTCAAGCTGTAACGAATGTGGCTTTAGCAAAATTGTCAAAAGTACAGCTTGTGGGAATAGTTTTGAATTGTCAAAAGATGTTGACATCAGAACAAATAGCCGATTGGGCACCATCAGATTTGATCGAGTCTTTAACAAATACACCTGTTTTAGGATGTTTACCGTATTTAGAAAATCCTTTGAATTTAGATGAACTAGCTTCTTGTGCATCCAATCTAGAATTGGAAAAATTATTTAGTTAATAAGCTGTGATGCATCTAGAAGTAGATTACTCTATTCAATAATGAGACCTCAAACTTTCTTGACTTTTGACATTTGTTGTGCATTCTGAATGTACAACAGCTTGGGCATGGGGCATTGAGAGAAAATTTCAATTTTTAACCACCAACAAGGTTCCAACTAACTTTTAAAATCATGGTTTCTACATTTCCAAGTAATACATCTACAAATTTATCTAAGGTTAGACTTGATATTCGCTCCTTGCACCCCCAAATTGTCGAATGGCGGAGGTTAATTCATCAAAAACCTGAGTTAGGCTTTAAGGAAGAACTTACGAGCAAATTTATTTCCCAAAAGTTAGAAGAATGGGGAATTGAACATCAAACTGGAATTGCACAAACGGGAATTGTTGCCACTATAAATGGTACCAAGCATGGCTTATCCCATGGAAATAATCGGGTATTGGCAATTCGTGCCGATATGGATGCTTTACCAATCCAGGAACTAAATGAAGTGTCTTATCGTTCCCAACATGAAGGATTAATGCACGCTTGCGGGCATGATGGACATATTGCGATCGCTCTGGGTACGGCTTATTATTTGCGATCGATACAAAATAGTTTCACCGGTACTGTAAAAATTATATTTCAACCGGCGGAAGAAGAACCGGGTGGTGCTAAACCAATGATTGAAGCTGGGGTGTTAAAGAACCCTGATGTGGATGCAATTATTGGTCTACACTTGTGGAATAATTTGCCTTTGGGAACGGTAGGTGTTCGTGGTGGAGCCTTGATGGCAGCGGTAGAATTGTTTAACTGTACTATTTTAGGTAAAGGTGGCCATGGTGCAATGCCTCACCAAACAGTTGATTCAGTTGTAGTTGCGGCTCAAGTTGTCAATGCTTTACAAACTATTGTTGCTCGTAACGTCAACCCGATTGATTCGGCTGTGGTAACGGTAGGAGAGCTTCATGCCGGGACAAAAGGAAATGTAATCGCCGACACTGCGAGAATGAGCGGTACTGTAAGGTACTTTAATCCTGATTTTAAAGGTTTTATTCAGCAGCGTGTCGAAAAAACAATTGCGGGTATATGTGATATGAATGGTGCTGATTATAACTTGAATTACTGGTATCTTTACCCACCAACAATCAACGATCCTCAAATGGCAGAATTTGTGCGAAGTGTAGCAGAAGAAGTGGTAGAAACGCCTTTAAGTATAGTGCCGGAATGTCAAACAATGGGTGGTGAAGATATGTCCTATTTTTTGCAAGAAGTTCCCGGTTGTTACTTCTTTTTGGGTTCTGCAAATCCCCAAAAAGACTTAGCATATCCCCATCATCATCCCCGTTTTAACTTTGACGAAACAGCATTAGCAATGGGTGTAGAGATTTTCGTGCGTTGTGTCGAGAAATTCTTTAGTTAGAAGTTGGGTATTGGGTATGAGTAATTTTTATTACTCCCTTGTCTCCTTTTGTAAATATGGTGAAGCGATGGTTTTGTAAAAAAAACTTTATCTTAAAAACAGTATTTATTCGGCTGTAAATACGTAAATACTCTTATATAACATATTTATAAGTTAATTGTGGAGAGCGTCACGATTAATCTTTAAAAAAAGAATAATAAGTGTTTTTATTTAATTAAAATCACGGATAGCACCTTTTAATTCCGGAAAAAAGTATGCCAACATTGGCAGGTAATTAGCTCAATAATTTCAAGACAGCATTTACAAAGATTGTTTAAAAAAATTAGTTAACGCATTATTAGGAATCATCGTGGCGCAAATATAATTTACCGTCAGGGTTTCTACCGCACTATTTACCAAATATAAAATACAGAAATTAGGAATAACTATGCGCTCTAAATTAAAAACTTTTAGAAGAGATCTGTCTTTTTGGACTCCCAACAGAATTATATTTAGCACTGTAATTTTTACTTCGTTTATAGTTTCTGGTTTTTGTACTGTACAATTTATAGCATCTGTACTTTTACAACCGATTTCAATATCTCCTACATCACTCCCTTGGATCAAGAGCGAAGCTGAATGCAAGCATACGAATAGAGTTTGGGAGAATAATGCATGTTGGGATGAGGAACATGGTATAACATTTTGAGTAAATTTAGGAACGATCGTAACCGATCTTAATAAACCCAGTTTCTAGAGGTAAAAATACATTAACTCTATTGCTAAGCTGTTACGCATTTAATTTGTATAACTCTAGTGAGCAAGATGCTCACACTACAGTACTTTAAGGTTTTAGCTTTATATAATTTAGCTGCACATCAGCTTATTTAGGAAAAAACTGGGTTTATAATTTTGATATAAAAAACAACCGTATTGATAGAGCAAATTAGTAATTAGTAATTATTTTGATGAAGAGAAAGCCGTAACCTTGAAATAAGTGAAGATCTAAACTGGTAAGCACAAATGGTGGCAAGCACCCTGGTAGTGAAAAGCTAACTAAAAATTAAATTATTTCGAGAAAGTGGTAGATGAATACTTTGGGTAAAACAAGCTGAGATTTAATATTCACCCATAGCCATTTTTTGCAACTGCGGTTGCAAGTTTTTGGCACCTTTAAGGATTGTTCCTTCAAGGTTTACGTCATAGCAATCGGTAGAAGAGAGATTTGCAGCTGTCAAGTTGGCACCACTAAAGTTGGTTTCATAGAGAATTGCCCCCTGGAAATCACATCCCATCAGGTTAGCTCCTGAAAAATCGGCTTCTCTTAAGGAAGCTTCGGTTAAGTTAGCAAAAAAAACTTCTGCTTGTTGGAGTTTGGCGGCATTAAGATTAGCTTGTCGCAAGTTAGCTCCATTTAAGTTAGCTTGCTGCAAATTAGCTCCAATTAAACCGGCTTCATACATTTTGGCTTTATCAAGTTTTGCTGCTTGGAGGTTAGCAAGAAATAGTTTAGCTCCCGCTAAGTTAGCAGCTTTGAGGTTAGCTCCGTGCAAATTAGCTTTATAAAGGTTAGCTCCCATTAAATTTGCTGCACGTAAAGAAGCTCCACAAAGATTAGCATCTCGGAGATTAGCACCATACAACAAGCCTTTATTTATAATCGATCCTGCTAAATTAGCACCCTTTAAGCTTGCTTCTTGCAAATTGACTTCATAGAGGTTGGATTGAGAGAGTACAGCACCATCAAGGTTAGCACGATAAAGGTCAGTACCGTGTAAACAAGCTCCACATAAATCCGAGTTGCGTAAATCCACTCGTTGTAAGTTGGCATTACTCAAATCTACTCCCCGGATTTGGGCATTCCTTAAATCAAGTTTTTGATTTTCTGGATCCAGACTTGCATTTCGTCTACCAATAACAGTAAGCGCTGCTTGAATATCTGTGGGAATTTTATGTAATTTATCGGTGCTTGCCCCCTGCTGTGCACTTACGCCACTCTCCCTGACAAAAGCTGTAAGAATTTCCATAATTGTCCAATACTCTTGAGGAGATTCTTGAGCAACTCTTTCTAAAGCATAAATAGCCCCAGTGCGAGTCGCAACGTTATCGTGCCCAAGTTGACTAACTGCGCTCATAAAGCGCTCTGATAGAAGCTTTTGCCGATCGATTTCTATATTTTCTTGATGTATTTGGTTATCTTTTTGAGCCGCTAACAAAGTTTTTTCCAATATGGCGGTACGCTTTGCTCCATAATAAGCATTGATAATTATTGCCAATCCCAGAAAAAACCCTGTAGAAGTCAGTAATCCTTGACTTTTATATTCCATTCTTTCTTCATTTGACAATCCTTCTATTTTTGAAATCGCTGTGTAAATAAGAATTGGTGAAACAGAAAAAAATATTGTTATTCCTATTAACCAATTCATCAGGGCGTCTGTCTTTTTAGCAGACATAGAATCAGTATTCCTCACAACACAGAATTCTTACCGAAATGATTGGGATTAAAGAGTATACCATTTGCTTTAAAAATGCAATATCTGTCGAAAGTTGCAGTTGAAATCTGTGCCGCTGTATGAAGGGCACCCATAAGAATTTTTTAGAATAAAAAGTGGAACCCTTGACAGCTGGCAGATTGTCTCTAATATAATGCCCAAGTGATATTCTCTGGCACGGTAAAATTACGTAGATAACCATGAGGGCGATTGGTGCAGAAACATCGCCAAATCATAACCTGATGAATATTTTTATTTTAGTTTTGAGCCTCACGAGTTGCTTTATTATTGCAAAAATTAGCTTCTCTGAGATTTGCTCCTTCCAATTTAGCACCGTTAAGGTTTGCTCCCTGCAAATTTGCTAAAAACAAGTTAGCACCACGCAAATCGGCATAGTTAAGATTTGCACTACAAAGATTTGCTCCACTTAATATAGCACCAGATAAGTTAGAACGAGCAAGATTTGCACCATAAAAATTTGCTTCATTTAATACAGTGGCATTCAAATTGGCTTTTTCAAGGTTTGCATCGACATTAGAGGAGCAAAACTGGATAGAGCTAACTTGCAAGAAATAAATTTACAACAATCAATCCTTTACCGAGCCAGCTTAATCGATGCAAACCTTGAAAAAGCCAATTTGAATGCCACTGTATTAAATGAAGCAAATTTTTAT
>JBCBQE010000432.1:0-5967 GCA_039820385.1 Cyanobacteria bacterium J06635_10 | reverse complement strand
AGAACAGCAAGGGTTAGTTCTTGCCCAGGAAGCTGCCCAACTAGCACAATTTCGCCAGTATGACTTGGCGATGCCACGGGCACGTTTGGCTACTCAACTTGCTCCTAATAGTGATAAAGTTTGGTTTCTATTGGGAGGATTATATTTACAATCCAAAGAGCTTGATAAATCCATTACTGCTTTACAAAAGGCTCAAAGCCTTAATGCTAAAAATGCCGAAACTTATTTTGCTTTAGGCTCTGCTTATTTTCAACAGCAAAAATACCAATCGGCAGTTAAAGAATATAAGGCAGGTTTAAGGATAAAACCGAAAGACCCAGAAGGGTTGTTTGATTTGGGCAATGCTTATTATATGCTAGGTAAATTACCCCAAGCTGTGATTGAGTACAACAAATCTATTGCTCAAAAGCAAGATTTTTGGCCTGCTGTTAACAATATTGGATTAATTTTTTACGAACAAGGCGATATCAAAAGCGCTAAAAATCAATGGCAGCAAGCCATTGTTAAAGCCAACAATGTAAAACAACCAGCCGCCGAACCTCAATTAGCATTAGCTGTTGCTTTATACACTAGGGGCGACAAAAGCGAACGCCAAAGAGGTTTGGCAATGGGAGAAGCTGCACTGCGCCTCGACGAACGTTATGCCAATTTAGATTTTCTTAAGGAAAATCTTTGGGGCAATCGTTTGCTATCCGATACCAAAAAATTCCTAGAATTACCCAGCATTCAAGCTGCTTTAAATGAACAACCCTTCTCCCATCCATAAGCACAATAATTTTTACTTCGGTAATATTAATCTCGGGAGACCGTATTTTTTCATCAATGTCCAGGTAGCTTGCGATTAGTCTTTCTCAGGACTATTGCCTAAAAGTACATCTAACAGTACATATATATTATTACTGGGGACGGTAAACACCAGACCAAAACCATAAAAATGTGGAAAAACCTGTTAGAACTGACTAATTGGGAGGCGGTTAACAGATTGGATGGGAAGGGAATTTGAGCAACAGTATTGTCGATGGGGCGTATCTCCGCGAGGGGAGAAGCTAACGCTAACATCCCCTCGTACAGCTGAGCCTAGGGGCGTATAATCAGTTTAATTCGTCAATTATGTGCCCAAATCCCGATTTTTTCCATATCATTAGCAGACAGGGGCAGCCCAGCTTGGTTGGTGGATGACTGTTTCCCTTTCTTGATTTTAAGAAGCGTTGTTATCTTTGGGTAGTAGTGCGATGATTTGTTCTACAAACTGTTGATGATCCACCACAGGTTTGGAAATATAACCATCAGCACCACTTTGCCGCAAAAAGCTTTCGCGATCGCCTTCCATTGCGTGGGCTGTGACCAAGATAATAGGTAATGTTGCTGTTTGTGGATCAGATTTCAACATTTGTGTAATTTTGATACCATCAACAGATTCACCTTCGTAAACACTTCTAGAGAGAGAAACATCCATTAAAATAATATCTGCTTCTTTGGCTTGGGCAATTTTGATTACTTCGTCTACATTTTCAGTGTGTTTAACGTCTAAACCTCCGCGTTTAGTTAGAATTTTGGAAAAAACGCGAGCATTAACAAGATCGTCTTCGACAATCAAAACAGTTTTCATGGCAATTAATCACGCTCTTAGATATGAGGGGGATGGACGATTAAGATAGCACGATTTATACCGTGTCTACGTTCAAAAAATCAATTTTTATCCTTGTCAACAAGGATAATACTACCTAAGAAGCAAGATATAAATATCAAGATTTTGTGATGAAAAGGATTTCATCCTTTGTAAGTAAGGTTAATGCTTTTATTTGTGACGGCAATATTTGTGTAGTTAAAGTTCAGGGAAAAAACTCATGGCGAAACAGTTAAACCTTCTCTCGACGGGACAGGTAATCACTACAGCCTTGCATACGGAAATGCAAAGGTCTTATCTTGAATATGCCATGAGTGTAATTGTGGGGCGTGCTCTACCCGATGTACGCGATGGTTTAAAGCCAGTTCATCGGCGGATTTTGTACGCCATGCACGAACTCGGTTTAACTCCGGATAGACCTTACCGAAAATGTGCTCGTGTAGTTGGAGACGTACTGGGTAAGTATCACCCCCACGGAGATCAATCTGTATACGATGCTTTAGTCCGTTTGGTGCAGTCATTCTCCTGTCGTTATCCTTTATTGGGAGGACACGGTAACTTTGGTAGTGTAGATAACGATCCTCCGGCAGCGATGCGTTACACGGAAACCCGCCTCGCCCCTATTAGTCATGAAGGAATGCTGGCGGAAATCGGCGAAGAAACGGTAGAATTCATCGGCAACTTTGATAATTCTCAGCAGGAACCAACAGTTTTACCCGCGCAGTTACCGTTTTTGTTACTTAATGGTTGTGCTGGGATTGCTGTAGGTATGGCTACGAATATTCCACCACATAATTTAGGCGAAGTGGTAGATGGGTTGATTGCTTTGATTGACAACCCAGAGCTATCTGACGAAAAATTATTTAAAATTATACCCGGACCAGATTTTCCCACCGGCGGTGAAATTGTCGGAAAAGATGGTATCCGGGAAGCATATACTACGGGTAGAGGTGGTATTTTGCTGCGCGGGGTTGCGAATGTAGAGGAAGTTCCTACTGGACGAGGTAATAAAAAACGTCAAGCGATTGTAGTAACGGAATTACCTTACCAAGTTAATAAGGCTGGTTGGATTGAAAAAGTTGCCGACTTAGTAAATCAAGGACGGTTAACGGGAATTGGTGACATCCGCGATGAAAGCGATCGCGATGGAATGCGGGTAGTAATCGAGTTAAAGCGCGATGCTAATGCCTCCGAAGTTCTGTACTATTTGTATCATCAAACTGCGCTGCAAACTACTTTTGGTGCAATTCTTTTAGGGATAATTAACGGACAACCCCGCCAGCTAAGTTTGCGTCAACTGTTGCAAGAGTTTTTAGATTTCCGCGAACAAACTCTTAATCGTCGCTACTCTCATGAATTAGGTAAAGCTGAAAGTCGCTTGCACACTGTCTCGGGTTTACTGATAGCACTTTCTCAAGTTGATGAAGTGATCGAGATTTTACGACAGGCTCCTGACGGTTCTACTGCTAAAGTTGCTCTTATAAGTAGACTGGAATTGAGTGAAGTACAAGCTGATGAAATTTTGGCGATGCCACTGCGACGACTCACTGGTATGGAGCGACAAAAATTACAGCAAGAGCACGAAGAACTTGAAAGCACCATTAATACGTTACATAAGTTACTCGACGATAGAAAAGAATTACTTAAAAGTCTAAAAAAAGATTTGCGCAGTTTAAAACGTTCTTACAACGATAAGCGACGCAGTAAATTTGTCGCAAAGCCAGATAATAAAGCATTTATCCGACAAAATAATAAAAGTAACCAAAAAGATAAAGGTGGTAAATCTAAAGTCGGGAGCCCACAAATACAGGCACCTGTAGAAGATATAGTATTAGATTTTTCTCAGCGTGGCTACGTGCGACGAATTAGTTCATCTTCAAAAAGGTCGAAATCTGATAGCGGAGTTCCCGATTACGATTTCATCATTCAATCTCACGAGACTCATACTCAGAAAGATTTACTAGTTATAACTAGCGGTGGTAAAGTCTACCCTTTACAGATAGGAGAAATTCCGGCGACAACTACGCGCGCTCCCCGCGGAACGCCCTTAATCACTTTGTTGACATCTACTGCTCAAAGTCAAGGAGAATCTATTGTCAGCCGTTTAATAATTCCAGACAAACCAGCCAATACAGATATAGTTCTTTTAACCAAACAAGGACGTATTAAACGTCTTTCAGGAAAAGAATTGACAAATATAACTCGTCGTGGAGCCACTATTTTAAAACTGAAGGATGATGATGAATTGTTATTAACTCAGTTTGTGAATCCGGGGGAACATTTAGTTTTAGCTAGTTCTGGTGGAAGACTGCTACATTTTGAAGTTACGGATGCGCAGCTTCCTTGTATGGGACGTACTGCTGTTGGTTTACAGGCATTGCGCGTCGGTAAACAACATCAAATAGTTGGCTGTACCGCTTTTAGTAAAAATTATAATTTATTGTTGGTGACTCAAGAAGGATATGCCAAACAAATTAGTCCAAGTAAATTGAAATTAGCCAATCGCGGCGATTTAGGAGCTCAAGCATTTAAGTTTGCTATCCCAACGGATAACCTTGCAGGTATAGCCTTAGTCAAACCGGAAACCGAAATAGCCCTTGTCACGAGCAATCAACGGGTGTTACGCCTGAATGGGGAAAATGTATCTTTATTGAATAAAAGTGATAAAGGTGAAAAGGTTGTGGAACTCAATCGCGATGAAAAAATTGTCACTGTTCATGAAATTGGAACTGAAAATAATTCCTAATTTATAATCCTGGATTTATTTTCATCTCACCAGCGATAGTATTGCTAATGGATAATTTTTGAAATTGTTAGGAATGGCCGCCTTACAGCCGCCTTTTCCTCGTAGGGGAGGCAAAAAGTGGTGTAGATTTACGAACCACTTTATTGAGGCAAAAAGCGGTGTAGATAAACTTCGGGCTTTATTGCCGTGCCGTTGCTCGTACACTCACTAATTGTTAACGCAATATAGTGCTTGTAGTACGGCACCAACCGAGGTCTTGTGAGAATTGCGTAAGTTCTGATTGTATAAGTCAAGGGTTAAGTGCCGGAATTTTTTCTGATAAAAAAATTCACGGGTGCCCGTCATACCAATTTTGTATAAGACTGCGCGACTAACACCCGCCGGAGGGCGAAGGCTGGAGCTATAGGATAAAGCCCACTAAGTTGGACTGAACTCCGGCGCTTCTTTATACCGCAAATCGTATCAATACTGCTCAGCTACTCCCTTGGGGTGCTTACGATTACCGGTGTTGACTGAGCGAAGTAGGGAGAGAGGAAGGAAGAAATTTTTAGCTGGTAATCTTAGAGGGCGATCGGAGTCAGAAAATTTATCTTTTAGGATAAGCAAGGAAAGCCGAGTAAGTAGAAGAAAAAATTAATTCCTTCTACTCTATTTATAAATATTTTAAATGTTAATTACACTACAATTAGGCTAAAGTCAATATTTAATTACATTTTTGTTAAAAAAAGTTGTATTTTTTAACAAAAATGCTCTATAATGTTACAAAAGGTAATAAAAATTTGGATTTCAGCTTGGAGTAATAATTATGACAGATTCAACTAAAACACCTGTTGCGACAAATGAAGAACGTAATGCTTGGCGTTGGGGTTTTACTCCTCAAGCTGAAGTTTGGAACGGTCGTTTAGCAATGATTGGTTTCTTGGCTGCTGCTTTAATTGAACTTTTTTCTGGTGAAGGTTTTCTACACTTCTGGGGTATTCTGTAAGTTTTAAAACCTAGGATATCGAAATTTTAAATTGAGTATTTAAAGAAATAAAGACCTGAGAGTGCTAATTGTCTCCCAGGTCTTTTTATAGTTATTTGTCGTTGTTTGCGGAAATTGTAAATTTCAATATATAGAATATTCCGTAACAACGCGAAAAAATTTTTACAAAGGCTGCGCTAAGTGCAGCCTTTGGCTCCTTGGTTTTAAAACCAATAAGCATCTGGGGGGTTTTCGGTCTAACAAATTACCGATCGCAAATAATCTGCTAGTTAGCGGATATATTCTTTAAGAACGCTGTTACGATTGGGGTGACGCAACTTACGAAGTGCTTTTGCTTCAATTTGACGAATACGTTCGCGAGTTACATTAAAAATTTGTCCAATTTCTTCGAGAGTTTTCATGCGACCATCATCTAAGCCATAGCGGAGTCTGAGAACGTCGCGTTCGCGAGGGCTAAGACTATCTAAGACTTTTTCGAGGTCTTCGCGTAATAAACTCTTGGAAACTTGGTCTTCTGGTGTTTCTCCATCGGACTCAATGAAATCACCCAAACGGGAATCTTCTTCTTTACCGATGGGGGTTTCCAAAGAAATTGGTAGCTGAGCAGAT
>JBCBQE010000431.1:0-5979 GCA_039820385.1 Cyanobacteria bacterium J06635_10 | reverse complement strand
CCACAATTCGGGAGAATAAATAACGAGCAAACTCGCTTTAATCTACCAATGACACCAGAAGAAAAGAAGCTTTTAGATAATCACGTCAAAGAAATAGCGAAAATTTTATATAGAAATGCACCCCCCGAAAAGCTTGAAACCTTTGAAGGAATTGAAACAGCCGTCCGTGACCAAGTGCTAGAACACGTCAATCCAAAAATTGCATTTTTTTATCTCAGAAAAAACAGGAACGGACAAGGGGCGTATCCGAAAAATAAGAAGCTGTGTTGGTAAAATTTTAATCACTAGAAAACAAGCTTTACGTCTTGGTATTGAGCCATATAGAAGATTTAGCCCATTGCTAGAGAAGTGTTGTTTGCTACTATCAGCTAACGAATCATTTAAAGAAGCGGAGAAAGACTTAAAAGTTTTGACAGGTATAGAAGTTGGTCATTCTACCCATCATAGGCAAGTAAAAAAGGTAGATTTATCAATGCCTAACGTCAAACAAAAATTAACAGAAGTTTGCTTAGACGGTGGAATGGTTCGACTTCGGTCAGAAAAAAAAGGTCAGCCAGCATATTGGAAAGAGTATAAAACAGGACGATTACAGGGGATATATTACGGGGCGTTTTTTCAAGAGAATCTTTCTTTGACTGATTGGATTAATAGTCAGAATATCGGTAAAATTCTTTACTGCTTGGGAGATGGTCACGATGGAATTTGGAAGTTATATAAAAATATTGCCGATCCACAATGTAGGCATGAAATTCTCGACTGGTATCATTTGAAAGAAAACCTTTATAAAATACAAGCTTCCAAGAAGTTTTTGCTTACTATTGAGGCAGATTTGTGGCAAAGGTTTGTAGAAGAAGCGATTAAAAAATTAAGAAAAACCAAGTATGTTGGTGTCACTAATTTTATAAAATATCTAAGTAAACATAGGCATCGTTTAGTGAATTATATGTACTTCCAAGCAGAGCAACTAAGCTCTGTAGGTTCAGGAGCAGTGGAGTCAGCAATTAAACAAATAGATAAACGAATGCAAATAGTTGGCGCACAGTGGAAGTACGAAAATTTACCGCAAATGCTTCAACTACGCTGTGCTTATTTGAATGGGCAATTAGCGGCACCGTTCTAAAAATAAAATAAAGTAGAGTAAACGCGCATCACTTACTGCATTCGCGAGTTATAATCGCGAATAATATCCGCAGTGCTTTATGTCCAGACCAACTTCAACAGATATTGAGAAAGATAAGTTAGTCCGCTTTAAATCTATCAAAAAGGCGATTCAAACCTTAGAAAAACAACAAAAACAAGTTCTCAAACAAGGAGAACTTGCTCCATCTGGAGCTTGGGTAGCACGTTATCAAGTACGTCAAAATAACAAAAAATACTGGTACTATAAATTACAAGCAACAGAGCCTTGTTTCCAATGTAAAAATCAATCTAAATTAAGTAAATACAAGCACTTGGGCAAAGCTGGTACACCAGAACATATTGATGCAGTTATGTCTGTTTTTAGACGTAATCTATGGGATGAAATACAGAATATAATCTATAGCCTTGATGATTGCCTTTTAGACATCAGTTCTGGTTTTGAGCAAGAGGAGGAGGAACCCCAAGATTAAATCCGTCATTTTATTCGCGATATATTCTCGCGAATAGTTTTACTTATTTTATTTTTGCAAAATTGGGATGCTCCCACTTCTAAGAGCTTATTTAGAGATAAAAGTAATGTAATTACTTTATGTAGTGTATCTACGTGCGGTACTGTCTGTGACTTCTGCACAGCAACGGTTATTCTTTACTCTCGAAAATTAAGCGATTTTAAAAACCTAACAGGTCTATATAACCAGTTATGACAATTCCTGAGTAGCAATGGTGCTTTGCAGGTAAGTGGTTTTATCCGGGTAAATACCAGTCCAGCCAGTAAAATAACAAAACTGCTAGAATACCAGCAATTCTCCGAAGCGATGGTCGAAGACCCGCCTTCGGCGATATCGCATCAGCCCGTTAAATGTCACATAAGATACAATCACCATCACAGAAGATGTGACTGCTGTGATTCAACATCAAGATGAACAACTATAGTGCGACACGCCACCAACGTCAGAAAACGCGCTAGGTCTTAGACGATAGTATTTATCTTCTACGTCAAGTGAATGCTCATCATATGGATAGCTCAGTACTTCTTGCAACTCTTTAACTAACGTGTAGTCACCCTGCATGGCTTGTTGGTAGGCAGGGACAATCAACCACTCTCGCCATGTATATTTTGGGTTAGTCTGTTTCATATTTTTTGATATCTCAGCCAGATTGCCGTCGTCAATGACGAGGTCGCGCCAGCTTTTTAGCCAAGATTGCCATTGTTCATCGAGTTGTTGTGAAGTTTTAACATAGAAGCTCTTTTTCAATGCTGAGACATCGTCTGGTATATGGGATAACTCGCGGAAGAAAATGGTGTAATCCACATCTGAGTGGGTCATTAACTGCATTAATTTCTTAAATAGCTCTGGGTTAAATTCAGTTAAGCCAAGTTTGGTCGCCCACATTTTTTGGACTTGTTTTTGCATGGCTTCTGAAAAGCCACGGCGTACTTGGTCGAAATGTTCTAAGGCTTCAGCATCTTCTGCAAGTAGCGGTTTCACAGCTTTCCAAAACATATGATAATTCGCTTCTGCTGCGATGGGCTGATTGAAGAATGAAAACTTTTTGCCGCCGCCAGTCCAAGGTTGAAACCAAGGGTCAAAAATTTCACAAAACCCAAATGGTCCATAGTCGAGGGTAAAGCCACCAGCGGCGCAGTTGTCACTATTAAAATTACCCTGGCAATAACCAACACGTAGCCAATTGGCCACCAGTAAAGTAAGACGCTGGCGAAATAGCTTAGCCAACTCAACCAATTGATCTGCAAAACCAAGGCTTTGATTAATGTCGCTTCTGTATTCTCGCTCAATTAAATGCGACGCTATCATGCTCAGCTCTTCTAATGCTCTTGGATGAGCATTGCTGCGAGCGCGGCGGGCAAATAACTCCAGCTGACCAACGCGCAAAAAGGAGGGTGCAACGCGAGTTGAAATGGCCACGGGATTGTCCACCAAAATATCAGGCTCAAGGTCGTAGGAGTCTTGAGAATACCAAGGTCGGGTAACGGTCTCAGATTTAGAAACATACAGTGTCAAAGAGCGTGATGTTGGAACACCTAGAGCCTGCATATATTCTTGCGCTAGAAACTCACGCACACTTGAACGTAGTACTGCGCGCCCGTCGGCACCACGGCAATAAGGCGTTGGGCCACCACCTTTTAATTGCATTTCCCAGCGCTGGCCATTGAGTATTCCTTCAAATACAGATATCGCCCGACCATCGCCATACCCATTACCTGTACCGAAGGGACAATTTTGGATATATTCGGTGCCATAAATTGACAGTGCATAACCCGTCGCCCAGCCAACCTGACGCATCGGCTCATGGGCAGCAGAGATATCACCCGAAAAGACCTGGCGAAATTTTTCATCAAGCGCCAGCTCATCGCTTAACCCAAGTTCCTGAAAAAAAGTGCTGCTATGGGCTACATATTCTGGTTCTGCAAGCGGTGTGGGTGTCACAGGTACAAAATGACCAGAAAAAACCTGGCGGGCACGGCGATCATCACCATCGACCGTGGCATCAGGATCGGCATTTAAGGTATCCATCAGAGAATAATCCGCCAATTGCACAAACTCATCGAAGGTCGTTACGCAGGGCTCAACAGATGGTTTAAATGGATATGACATTGTTAAGTGCGCCCGTATTGTCGGGAAAGATTCATGTTTAATTGAGGACTTTATAGACACTAGCATATAAAATGTGGAGCTTTCCAGACTAATCGACTTGTTAGTAGGCCGCTCCAAGGCATCTGGCAAGGCGGTTAGCGCATGGTGGAATTTTCCTATGGGACTGGGTTGAGAATTCGCCCGATCTACTACATGGGCGGCGTTGTAAGTGCCTATTTGAAGGTGTACGGATTGATGTAATTAATAAGTATAATATATTCACGTATACTACTGATTGTAATTTCTGCACAGCACTGGTTTAGCTACCGATAAACGATAAGAGAAAATCTATATCTTAATAATTTATAGGCTAAAAGTTAGTATATATATTAATTTACTTCATTTTTTAAAAAATACAAAATAATCAAAGCCTAAAATTATATCTACAAACTATCTTTACTTAAAAAGTTAGTACTTAAAATATTTGCCTCATGATTTTTATTAAGCTAAGTTGCCTATAAAATAATAAATTATCTATAAACAAAAAATATTTGTATATAGATAATTAATGTACTGATTATTAATCGGCGGAATTCCTCTCAAACTAAAACTGAGCAAAAAGCGAGTTATAATACTACAAGTGTCTAAATCCCCTTATAACAACCACTTCACTCCCCTATTTTCCAAAACTTAACAAGAGAGAGAGATGTGCGGTGACGGTTAGACCACCATAAAGTGCTGTATTTGCTCTGTACGCTCTTTTATAAAGATTGAATATTACAAGATGTGCCAGAGGCTTTTCTTACTATTACCTTACTTTTTGGCATACTACAAGATTACATTGATAAAGTGGCATATAGCTATGTCAAAAATTATAATTGTGTGTTAGTCATTTTGATAAGATATGTCTGCAATAGCGGGGGTGCTAGCAACGTGTTTCAAACTTGATTAATGGTACACTTTTACCATTTATTTTGTCTTCATAGCAGAAAGAATTGAGTGCTGGTGAAGCGATTAAACTAAAAGGTTTGAGAAATTATTCTTAGATATTGATTTAACCTCTCAGCAAAAAACATTATCGTAAATGCACCCAGTTTTAATTTAATTGACTGATTAATACTTTATTCGTTTCTTATTCATGTGCTTCTGTGAACATCTCTAGAAACTTAATTTAATTGAATAAAAGAGATGATTTGTTGTTCCTATACCAAATTTACTAAGGCATAGGGTGCCTTCTGAACATTTCATCCGTAAGCCGATCATATCCTTCATTCATTCTATCTAACTCACCCATTAATCGAATTTGTTCACGATTTTTTTGCCCTATTTTATCTGCTGAAACAAACGCTGGAACCTGGCTTTCAAGATTGCGAGCTATATTACCCAGATTTGTGCCATCTTGCATTAACTGTTGAATATAATTTATAATTTTTTTCCGTTGCTGAGGTGATGCTTTTGACAACGAGACTTGCAAGCCAACCCAACGGCTTTCGGCTTTTGCAAGATTTTTTATTCCTTTAGGTGAAAAATCTTTAAGATTTTCTTTCTCAAAAGCTTGTTTCCATCCCCTGTAATCTGGTTTTATCACAGGTTTGCCAGCTATTTTTGCGACTAAATTACGCGAAGCAGTAACAGAATCAATAGTTCTTTTAGTTATTACAATTTTGTATTTGGGATTAGCGTAGAGAACTGGTGAATACTTATACACGATGGTCATTAATGATGGTGTGTTAACCTTGTTTTTTGCAAGGAAATCTAGGTGGATACCAGCCATTCTGCTTTCCCGTACTTGAGCAATCTTGACTGGATTGCGTAACTGTTTAATCTGCTTATAGACTTTTTCAAAGTCCTTGTAGGCTTGCATTTCCCAATCCGTATTTTCACGAAAAAATTTTATTTGAAGGTCTGTAAACCAACTCTTTTCTGCTTCGCTAAACTTATGATCCGCAAGAAATTCACCGAGTTCAATATACTGGTTAACCATACCCTGGGTTAGTTGCTGACCATTAACTGTAACTAAAACGGTACTGGCTATTTTGGTTGAAGACTGGGTTTGAGCAACTGCTGTGTTAATGGTGATTGCTGGTGAAGCTGTGGCTAATAATAAAGTTGCAAAAGTGGCAGCACGCATTCTGTTGAACATGAGAGAAATTACCTGTTGTTTCTGTATAGTTTTATCTGGAGCAGGCAACCTAAAGTACGTACAATATATATAACCTCGATTATTAATAAATATAAATTG
>JBCBQE010000430.1:0-5998 GCA_039820385.1 Cyanobacteria bacterium J06635_10 | reverse complement strand
AGATTTTGGATTTTAGATTTTGGATTGAAATTCTTCTCCCCATCTCCCTATCCCCCCATCTCCCACAATGGGATTTTAGATTTTGGATTTTAGATTTTGGATTGAAATTCTTCTCCCCATCTCCCTATCCCCCCATCTCCCACAATGGGATTTTAGATTTTGGATTTTGGATTGAAATTCTTCTCCCCATCTCCCCATTTCCTCATCTCCTCATCTCCCGATGTCCATCTCGTGCTAGAAGATATAAGTGGCTTTCCTATTTATGGACTGTTATTAAAGTTCTCTTATTGATTAATATTTCCGGAAAATGGCTACTCTAACTGCTGACATTCAAAATTTACTTACTGACTTAATAGCCCGCTACTCTGGGAAAGTTGATTATTTAATGATTCGCCTTGAGGAAGCAGAGGGAACTGATATCTTATTACGTGGCAATAAGGTGGAAACTCTAAGTGAATGTATTTCCATTGGCGGACAAATTAGGGCTTGTTATAAAGGTGGATGGGGATTAAGTAGCTTTAATCATCTTGCCACAATTGAAGAGCGTATCGAAGAAGCAATTGCAGCGGCAAGAATTGTAGGAGATGAAGAAACCATATTAGCTCCCATCACTCCCGTACAAGCAGTGTGTCAATTACCACTGACTGGTACTGACCCCAGAAATATACCTTTGAGTCAAAAAAAGCAATTGTGCGATAATTACACCGATTTACTCAAAAGTGTAGATAGTCACATTGCCACTACCTCCGTGAGTTATGGCGACAGTGCCCAAAAAGTAATTATTGCTACAAGTGAAGGCACGCTCATCGAACAGTCTTGGGTGGATATGGAAATGCGTTTCGCCGCCACCGCTAGAAATGGTGAAACCGTACAAACAGGAAGAGAAACCACGGGTTCCCGTAGAGCTTTTGAAGATTTAACTAGTTTAGACGAACAAGTTACCAGTGCTGCAAAAAGGGCGATCGCCGCTTTGTCGTTACCTCCAGTGAAAGGTAATACGTACACTGTAGTCATCGATCCCATTCTTACTGGTTTATTTGTTCACGAAGCCTTTGGACATCTTTCAGAAGCGGATATGGCTTATGAAAACCCGGATGTATTGGAAGTTATGACTCTGGGTAGACGATTTGGGAATGAAGAATTACAAATTTTTGATGGTGCTGCTCCCCAAGGGCATCGCGGTAGTTATTATTACGATGATGAAGGTACGCCAGCAACTACGACTCAATTAATTAAAGATGGCATTTTAGTTGGAAGGTTGCATTCTCGGGAAACAGCGGGTAAATTAGGCGAAAGCCCTACTGGAAATTCTCGCTGTCTTAATTATCACTATGCTCCTATAGTGAGAATGACAAATACTTGGATAGAAAGAGGAAAAACTCCTGTAAATGATTTGTTTTCTGAAATTAAAGAAGGAGTTTATGCCAAAAACTGGTTGGGTGGCATGACTAATGGGGAGATGTTCACCTTTAGCGCTGGTGAAGCATGGATGATTAGAAATGGTAAAATTGCCGAACCCGTTAAAGATGTAACTCTTTCTGGTAACGTTTTTCAAACTTTAAAAGATATCGAAGCCATTGGCGACGATTTTTACTGGGATGAATCTGGCGGTTGTGGAAAAGGCGGACAAAATGGTTTACCCGTAGGTTGCGGCGGTCCGAGTTTAAGGATAAAAGATGTAGTAGTGGGAGGGGAAGCTTCTTAAGAACAATGAACAATGAACAATGAACAATGAACAATAAACAATTTAGATACTCTTGGAAACCGTAGAGCTAATGATAATTGATCGTTGATAATTGATCGTTGATAATTGATCGTTGATTATTTTTGAAATATGGCAACATCAACTTTTTGTAATAATTCCTCTACATTGGAACTATTATCTAAAACAATATCAGCCTTTTGAATTTTTTTGCTTAAAGGCATTTGACTGCTAATTCTTGCTTGTGCTTGTTCGAGGGTTAATTGATTTCGATTCATTAATCTTTCTAACTGCTGTTTTTGGGAACAACTTACCACCCAAACTTCCGTTACCAAATCTGTCATACCTGCTTCAAATAATAAAGGCACAACTACGACTAGAGTTTCTACTGGTGTTTCTTTGATTCCTACATAAAGGCGATCGCCAACGTAAGGATGGATTAAATTATCTACCCACAAGCGTTCTTCTTGCTGGTTAAATATTATCTCACCTAATTTTTGTCGGTTAAGACTGCCATCAGTTAGTAAAATATTTTCTCCGTAACGTTTAACTATTTGCTTTAAAAGTGGGGAATTAACAGCAACAGCTTCTCTAGCATAAATATCCGCATCTAAAATTGTTAAATTATAAGCATTAGCTAAATAATTAGCGACAGTTGTTTTGCCAGTCGCTATACCTCCAGTTAAACCAATGATACGTTTCATGAATTATAGGGAGTTGGGAACATGGGATCGAGTTTAGTATTATCCATTCAAGGTTAACAAATCTGGCTAGCCTATAAGGCTGAGGTGTCGATCCCGATAGATGGGTTTTAACACCATTAGCGCAAGATATCCCTATTATCTATTACCTATTCTCTTGAATTTGTCACCCAATTAATAATCGCTTGATTCAACCCGAACAAAGTGTATTCTGAAGCTTCAACATCCACACGTCCAAAATACTTTTGACAAGCTTGAGAAGTCTGAGGACCAATCGAAGCAATACAAACTTCCTCTAAATAATTAGATACCACAGATGATTGATTATCTTGAGAATTATCTAAAAAGACTGTTTCTGCTAATTGAGTAAAAAATTTCACCGTTTTAGAGCTAGCAAAAGTAATTATATCAACGGTTCCACTTTGTAAAGCTAATTCAGCAGAGGGAGGGATGCTACTGGGGCAACAAGATTGATAAGCTGCCACCTCCACAACTTCTGCAAGCTGACTTCTGAATTCCCTAACTAAATCTTCTCTTCCACCACTTTCAACCCTAGGAAATAAAACTTTTTTACCAGCAAGTTGTTCGGGAAAATTTTCTATCAAAGAATCGGCGATAAAATTGGGCGGAATAAAATCTGGTTGTAAATTATGTTTTTTCAAACTTTGAGCAGTTTTTTCTCCAACAACGGCAATTTTCAGATTAGCTAAGTTACGCGCATCTTTACCCACTACCATTAGTCTTTCAAAAAAGTAACTAATGCCATTGCTAGAAGTGAGAATTAACCAGTCAAATTCTGATAAATTCGCGATCGCACGATCTAAATCCTCCCAATTTGAAGGAGGGGCAATTTCCAATGCAGGCATTTCAATGGCATTCCCACCTGCGGCTGTAATCATCTGGGCAAATTGACTAGACTGCGCTAGTGAGCGAGTAACTAAAACAGTTTTTCCACTTAAAGGTAGAGTGGGAGATACAGTTGCAGAAAATTGGGAAAATGGAGTAGCTGACATGGATTTGGAGTCCAAATTGTATAAATAACAGGGAAGATTCTAAATACATATTCTCAAATTCTCAAAACCCGCGTAACCTCACCACTTCGCCGATTGTAATTACAGCAGGTGACAAACGCACGTTAGATACTTGTTCTACAATTGTCGAAAGCGTACCAGTCCATACTTGTTGCTCTGGAGTACCGGCAAGACGAATAATCGCAACGGCCGTAGATTTATTTTTTCCATATTTGATTAATTGGTGTATAATCTCGGAGAGATGTTGTCCACCCATTAAAATCACTAGGGTGTCTAACCTTGAAAGTGCTTCCCAATCAAGATTATCTGGTTGATGAGCGCTCAATACAGCGAAGCATCTACTCATCACCGCATCTGTAAGAGGAATCCCAGCCAGCATTGGTGCTGCTAAGGCAGAAGAAAGCCCTGGAATAACTTCAAAGTCACATCTGTGAGCCTTCAAAGCCTGGATTTCCAAAATGCAACGACCAAAAATAAACGGATCCCCGGATTTTAAGCGTATAACAAGTTTCCCTTCCTGACAATATTTGACTAATAATTCATTAATTTTTTCTTGAGGAGTACTAGGTAAACCGCCTCGTTTACCCACACAGACTTTTAAGCAGTTATCTGGTGATAATTCCAGTAACTGCACATCCACCAAAGCATCATAAACTAATACCGCAGCTTGAGCGAGCAGTTTATAAGCCTTAACGGTTAGATAATCCATATCTCCCGGTCCAGCACCCACCAGATAGACTTTGCCTGTCGATTCAGTCATACCTTTAGCATACAGGTTAAAGGTTAAAGATCAACCAGTTATCAATTATCAATTATCAGTTATCAAGTACCCACCTGCCGGAATTGAGGGGCCATGCCGGAAGTCCATTTTAATATGAAGGTCAAAAGTCAAAAGTTAGGATTTAGTAGAGTACAGATGGTGCGTGAGACTACAAGCGAAGTTATAACATTTCGCCATCTTACGCTTGTGTGACACAACGGCACTTTTATTTTTAGCTAAAAACCAAAAATTAAATTAATTCTGGACTTTTGACTCGCGGATATTGTTTCATCAATTCCCTAACTTGTTCTGCATGATAAGAGCTTCTTGTCAATGGGGAAGAAACAACTTGTAAAAAACCGATTTCTTCACCATATTTTTGCCATGCCCTAAATTGTTCGGGAGGAATAAAATTATCTACTTTTAAATGCTTTTGACTGGGTTGTAGATATTGCCCTATAGTTAAAATATCGCAATCAACAGCGCGTAAATCCTGCATAACTTGCCGAATTTCTTCATCGGTTTCCCCAAGACCTACCATAATACCCGACTTAGTATAAATCCAAGGTGCAATTTGACGCGAGATTTTCAATAATTCCAAAGTTCGTTGATAATCACCTTGGGGACGAGTACGACGATATAACCGTGGAACTGTTTCCGTATTGTGATTGAGAACTTCCGGTTGCGATCGCAAAATAATTTCCAAAGCTTCCCAATTACCGCACAAATCGGGAATTAATACTTCTATAGTAGTGTTTGGGGAAATAGTGCGAACCGCTTCAATACAGCGAACAAATTGCGAAGCACCTTCATCGGGTAGATCGTCACGATTTACAGAAGTAATCACCACATGATTCAACTTCATCCGACGCACCGCTTCCGCCAGACGTGCGGGTTCCGTTGGATCTAAAGCTTGGGGTTTTTTCTCAAAATCAATATCGCAGTAAGGACAAGCACGGGTACAAGCTGGCCCCATAATTAAAAACGTAGCAGTACCTGCCTTAAAACACTCGCCAATATTCGGACAAGATGCTTCCTCACAAACAGTATTCAGAGATAAATCCCGTAAAGTTTCTTTAACATTCCCAACACGTTCCCATTGAGGAGCTTTCACCCGTAACCAATCTGGCTTTAATGTCACAATCCGTCCTTACCACTTGTTGAGATACAGGGATTATGGTAACGCAATTTCAATGAGCAGTACCATGACAGTGAACAGTTAATATTAAGAATTCTTCCCCCTCTACCCCTTCTACCCCCTCTCCCATCTCCCATTTAATTTCTGTGATATAATATCCGAGATACTTCACGGGATGTAGCGCAGCTTGGTAGCGCACTTCGTTCGGGACGAAGGGGCCGCTGGTTCGAATCCAGTCATCCCGATTTTTTATTGTAGAGCGACAAATTAGATGTCCCGGGCGACACATTTGGAGTTATTCAATGACACTTAGTCAATCTCATCCCTATCTTTCCCCAGAAGAGTACCTAGAAACCGAAAAATCTAGCCCGATTAAACATGAATATATCCAAGGACAGGTTTATGCAATGTCTGGGGTTATTGATGCTCATGTAACAATTACAGCGAACTTAGTCACCCTACTCAGAAATCATATCAGAGGAACGGGGTGTCGTGTTTACGTCGCCGAGATGAAAGCCTGTATCGAATCTCTGAATATTTTTTATTATCCTGATATCATGGTCACTTGGGACCAACGAGACCTAAAATTTGGCGTTGCTGCAATTTTACTATGAATTGCATTTATATACATTTTGTCAAAAACATGAAACTTCTGTAGAGACGTAA
>JBCBQE010000429.1:1796-6000 GCA_039820385.1 Cyanobacteria bacterium J06635_10 | reverse complement strand
ATCTGCACTGTTATACGAGTATTACAGTGCAGATGTTCCTGTTACTTTGGGTGCAGCCATTGAAGTACCGGATTTAAAGGCATAGGCATCGTCTGACTCAGAAATAGACGAGTAAACATTAACACCATTGGTCACCACGTCAGGCTTGATGCGTCCATCATCCGTTGGTCCCCAACTAGAGAAGTCAGAGATAGTCACATTAGGATTTTCATCTGTGATATCATTTATTGAACCGACAACAATCGTATTTTTTGCTACTTGCAGCGAAGCCAGGGAATCGTACCCTTTACCATTACCATTTGCTTGCGGAGCATCTAGATCTGCACGATCGTCAATTAGATAAAGTCCCGGTGTTTCAACATTACTCAGAAAAGCTATATATTCTCCGTTACCACGTAAGTTCTCAAATCCAACGTTGCGTATATTACCAGCACTCCAGACGCTTAGAAGATTGGGATTATCGAAAAGTACTTTGTCTAGAGCACTAGTTTCGGAGGTATATTTGCCAAACCCTCTGTCTTCAGTGAACTTGCTAAGGTCTTCATCCCAAAATTCAATAAATTCAATTTCTTCACCCTCATTGCTTTCTGGCGGAAATTCACCTTCATTTAAATAGCTTAACTCGGTTGTTTCCAAAGCAAACCAACCAGTTGCCAATCCGTAAGAATGATTGGAAAGGTTAAGTGAGGAAGCTTCTATATTTAGTTCATCAATATCATTATCAAAGTCATAGCTAAAAATTTTAACTTGATTAGCTGCTATGCTACCAGCCTCACGAAAGTGACCTTCAGCACCAATAATTCCGGCAACGTGGGTAGCGTGATCGTCGAATTCAGTATCAGTAGCTAAGTCACGAAAGGTAACGCGATCGCTTTCCCCATTAGCAAATTCTTGATGAGTATTGAGAACTTTTCCTTTATCCCAGACTCCTACTGTTATGCCTGAACCATCAAGATTTAGACCTAGTTTACCACCGGTCGTCAGAAGATCGGCGTTAGTTGTCTGGGCAGCATTTTGATTAAAGGGGGTTCTAATTTGAAATTCCTCGAGCCTTTCTCCGCTAGCAATTAATGTAATACCTTCTTTGACTGGTATTGGCTCATCAAGGAATTCAAACCCTATATCTTTTAAATCACTTCGCTCAATTGGCTCTGGTGCCTCTGGTGCTTCAGGTGCCTCTGGTGCCTCTGGTGCCTCTGGTGCTTCAGGTGCCTCTGGTGCTTCAGGTGCCTCTGGTGCTTCAGGTGCCTCTGGTGCCTCTGGTGCTTCAGTTGCTACTTGGATATTATTCTCAAAAATCTCATTCATGAAATACTACTTCAAAAGCCAAAATTCCTTTTATATATTTTTAGGCTCAGGTTTCATCAACTTATGCACTCAAGAGATGAAAATGGGAAAAATGGCAGTAGATTGCTATTCATGGGGAGCGTGGGGCATACCGCAATGCCCCATACTCTATACCTAATTCTTTAATCAAACCGTTCAATGATTCCACCACCGAGGACTTTTTCGCCGTCGTACCATACGGCTGCTTGCCCTGGGGTGATACTGAATTGTGGTTCGTCGAAGACTACTCTAGCGCGAGAGTTTTCTAAAGGAATTACCGTTACCGGTACGGGTTTTGAACGATAGCGAATTTGTACTTCTGCACGAATCGGACTTGAAGGCTCGACTCGCGATACCCAATTTACTCGCGCTACATTACATTCTGGGTTAGTTGCTTTGGTGCGATCGCCAACAATTACCCGGTTAGCTCCCGCATCTAAACCAATTACATACAAAGGTTGTGGAGCTGCAATTCCCAATCCTTTACGCTGTCCGATGGTATAATGATGCACGCCATCGTGTTGTCCCAATACCTTACCGTCGGCATCTACAATATCGCCTTTTTTGGGAGCTAAATACTTATCTAAAAAAGCACGCATCGAACCGTTACTTTCTACCAAACATAAGTCCTGACTTTCTGGCTTATCGGCAGTTTGTAACTTATACTCAGCGGCAATACGACGGGTTTCTGATTTTTCTAATTCACCCAGTGGAAATATCGATCCAGCAAGTAAATCTTGCGACAGATCGTAGAGAAAATAGCTTTGGTCTTTATTGCGGTCAAATGCACGCAGAAGTTCGTAACGTCCGCTTGTTTGATTGTAATTAATGCGGGCATAATGTCCTGTCGCTATTTTATCGCTGTCCAAATTTTCCCGGGCATATTGGAGCATGGGACCGAACTTTACAGTTGTATTGCACTGCGAACAAGGTAAGGGCGTAACACCAGCACTGTAACCACTTACTAAATAATCAACAATATTAGTTTGAAAGACATCGCGGGTATCAACAATATGATGGGGAATGCCGAGCTGTTCGCAGATATAAGCCGCATCAACCATACCCTCAGAGCAACATTGACCTTTACCCTTCATCAACCAAAGGGTAAGACCAATAACTTCATAGCTCTGATGGTGCAAAATGGCGGCAACGGTAGAACTGTCAACACCGCCGGAAAGACCTACTACGACTTTTTCCATATCCGTATATCTTGCTAGGCTATTAATTCTAAGTTAACACTATGTAATTACTACAATTGTTAGTTTAATGAATTTCTTTTCTTAAGGATCTACAAAACTTTATCTATTCCCTAATCCCTATTCTCTATTCACTAATCAAACCGAATTCCTATATGTTTAACACAATTCACAACTTGATTCGACCTTCTCTAATTGCCTATTCAGTAATCGGAGGCTGCTTAACGCTTATCTCCAATACACCAATACAAGCTAAAACTCCGAACATATCACAAACGGTTGCACAATTATTGCCAGCATATCCCTCAAGAAACTCTGGAGCAGATTTCATTTCCCCATACGATCAAAACTCCGAAAGGTACTTAGTGATTGTAGATAACAATGACTCCAGATTACTCCAACGAGTACGCCAGGTTGAACGTGATGCTTTTGCAGGTAACTTTCAAGGACGTTCAGTCATTCAAGCAGGAGTATTCAGGGGTTTAGACAACGCCGAGGAAAGAACTAGACAGTTACTCACCTACGGTGTCAGTTCCCGTGTATACAGCCGGACTACCGGAAGAGAAATAATTAATTCCTACGGTAGTGATAACTTTAATTCTGGGAGTTCACCAAATTATAATGCCAGAAATAATAATAGAAGGCAAAGGACTAAATATTACTATGTAGCCATCCCCGAAAAGCGTGAAAAACTAATGGAAATCGAAAACCAAATCAGGCAAAGCGCAGTGGGAAACAGCGTCGGAATAACCGTGAAAAACTCCCCCTTAGGGCCTCATGTAGCAGTTGGCCCTTTTGGAGGGCGTTCGCAAGCAGAACAATGGAATTATTATTTACGCTCCTTGGGATTAAAAAATGCTAGAGTTTATTACGGCAAATGAGCGGTTAATCAACAGACAAGTAGAATCTTAAGAAGGCAACTAGTCATTGTCATGGTACTGTTCACGGTACTGATAACTGTTCATTGTTCATTGTTCATTGTTCATTGTCATGGTACTGATAACTGTTCATTGTTCATTGTTCATTGTCATGGTACTGATAACTGTTCATTGTTCATTGTTCACTGTCATGGTACTGATAACTGTTCACTGATGTTCGATAACCTTGAATTAATTTCACAAGTAGCAGTTACCGCAGCCCAAATGCGAGACATTGAAGCGCGTATCTTTGCAGCAGGAATGCCAGTAGCGGCTTTAATGGAAAAAGTAGCAGCACTCATTACCCGTCGAATTGAAGAGATTTTGCTCCAAGGAGAAAAGAGGAGTTTTTCGGGCGATTCTCCCCCCCTCTCGCCCTCCCCCCATCTCCCCCTCTCCTCTTCCCCCCGGATAGGAATACTCGCAGGGCCAGGTCATAATGGTGGTGATGCTTTAGTTGTTGCTCGCGAGCTATTCTTTCATGGTTATGAGGTTAGGGTTTATTGTCCTATTTCCAAGGTTAAGGAATTAACTTCCCAGCATTTACAATATGTCCGCAGTTTGGGTATCCGTTGCGATGAATCCATTGAAAAGCTGCAAGATTGCGATTGTTTTATTGATGGTTTGTTTGGCTTCGGCTTAGAAAGGGATATTACAGAGCCGATTCATCGGGCGATCGCTCTGCTAAATCAATGGAATAAACCAATTTTTAGTATTGATGTACCTTCGGGTTTACATACCGACACGGGAAAAGTTATGTGAATC
>JBCBQE010000429.1:0-1786 GCA_039820385.1 Cyanobacteria bacterium J06635_10 | reverse complement strand
AATCGCAGTACGCGCTACCTATACTTTGTGTTTGGGTTTATGGAAATTAGGTTTACTTGAAGACCAAGCTTTAGAATATATCGGTAAAGCTGAATTAATTGATTTTGATATTCAATACACAGATGTGCAAGCTGTATTGGGAGAATCTCCTAAAATCAAACGCATCACTACAGCAACTGCACTTTCTGCTCTTCCTTTACCCCGCCCTCTAGTAACTCACAAATACAAAGAAGGCCATTTACTGCTCATTTGTGGTTCTCGCCGCTATTCGGGTGCCGCTATTTTAACTGCCTTGGGGGCACGTGCTTCTGGTGTGGGACTACTTTCGATCGCCGTACCCGAATCTCTCAAAACTACCATAGTTTCCCATTTACCTGAAGCCGTAATTATCGGCTGCCCAGAAACTCAAAGCGGCGCGATCAGCTTTGCTGCGCCGGAGGCGATCGCAAAATTACAATTGCCAGGAAATCGCGATCTAAATTCCTTCGATGCGATCGCAGTTGGTCCTGGTATAACAGTAGAAGCCAACGCAATTTTACAGGAAATATTAGATAGTTCCAAAAATTTACTATTAGATGCTGATGGTTTAAATATTCTCGCGAGCATGGGAGCTGTGCAAACCTTACAAAAACGGCAAGCATCAACCATACTTACTCCCCACTCAGGAGAATTCAAACGTTTATTCCCCGATATCGATAATGCTATTCAAAATAGAGTTTTGGCTGTCCTTGAAGCTGCGAAACAATCTGGTGCAATTATATTGTTAAAAGGTTCAAGAACTGCCATTGCAAATCCTCAAGGTTGCCTTTGGATTAATCCTCAAAGTACCCCAGCTTTAGCCCGTGGAGGTAGTGGTGATGTCTTAACTGGATTACTCGGGGGATTAATGGCGCAAGCTCAAACGCATAATTTATCTGTAGAAAAAATGGTGGCAACTGCTGCATGGTGGCACGCTCAAGCAGCTATTTTAGCCACTCAAGAAAAAACTGAATTAGGAGTAGATGCTTTCACTTTGACACAATATTTAACGCCCGTTTTAAAATTATTTAGTTAGTAACTCGCCACATCCTGCCAACCTTTAGCAGAAGGTTTACTGCCACTTTCTCCATCAAATTACGAATTACATACCAAACGCGAGTGAGCTAAATCGCGAATCAATGGTACTCGCAAGCTAATATACGTACTCATAGCAATAATTTGTTCGCTAGTAAGTAGCTTCTTTGTTTCTAATTGCTTTAGCAACTGCTTTAGAAGATCTGCATCATTTAAATCTAGGAGTGTATCGGTTTCGGTTTCTTCAATCACTGACCATACATGACGCATAGAAACTGCTCGCTCTTTGAGTTCTAACATGGCTTTATTATTCCAAATCTAAGTTAAATCTAAATCCTTGTCTCTAACCCACACTTTACTTTTCTAAAAGTCCAGTTGTATGCCTGAATGCTTTTATCATGCAAGCTAGTTGAACAATCTAAAGAAAATCTTAAGTCTTAAATCTAAAGAAAATGTTAAATATTTAGATATATTTCAGATTTGATGAGAAAGTATAAATTTATTAATATAAATAAATTTTCATGAGACCACTTGCTCTAATAACCTTAAAGTTTTAAATAAGATAGAACTCGAAGGAGCCTTATAACATAAGGAAAATAAAGCGTCAACTCCAAATGTATTATAGTTGACTGTTTTTTATGGAGCATAGGTTCTAGTAATATACTTATAGGTAATCGATAAACGCGTTGGGAGTAGTTGTAGTTTTAGGATTTCTTGATATCTTGTGGCGCAA
>JBCBQE010000428.1:0-6009 GCA_039820385.1 Cyanobacteria bacterium J06635_10 | reverse complement strand
CAAATAAATTTTTAGCATTAGAGCAGGAAAACAAAATATTGAAAAATATTGTTGAGGAAACTATAGTCAATCCTGACATTGAAAAACTGCGTTCGGAGAAAGAAAATTTAGCAAATTCATTGCGCGAATACAAATGTAAATATTTAGATGCTTACGGTGACATTACACTCTTAAAAACAAGACTTGGCGAAGATGATGAACAATCTCAAGAGCAGCATCCAAAAATAGAAAAAGTCTTTGATATTACTCCAACAAAACCTAAAAAATTTAGAGTTGGAGATTTAGTACAAATTGTTGGAGAATTACACACGGGTCAAGTTGGGAGAATTGTGAATATTGAATTCTCTTTATTTAAGGTCGCAATTCCTGTCGGAACTTTCGCTTTTGAGGCTAAAGATTTAACATTAGTTATAGAGGAAGGTGGTGAAGATAACAAGCAAATTTCTGAGTCACCAAAAGTTGAAAAGATAAATACTGGGGAACCTACAACCTGCAATGAACAAGAAATCGAAGAGTTTCTTAAAAGCTTAGTTAGAAGTAAGAAAGCTAGAAAAAATTTGACCTGGGAAAGTATTCGGAAAGTGGCTAGAAGAGATGCAAACTTCTTCAAAACAATTCAATTGATACGTAAAACTGCAAAACAGAGTGAAATATTTAGCGAGCTACATAATAGTGGCTTTGCTGATTTATTGGTGAAGCACATTGAAAGCACCGGCGACCGCAGTGATTTTGATTGGATTCCCAATAGATTAAAGAAGCAAGTTGAATCACGGATTGTCAACGCACCCGAACAATTAACCATGCTTATTGCATAACTTCAAATAAGCCCTATTATGTCGTCCAGCGCAGGAGTTGAATACAGTGCAAGTAGTGGAATTATTTGCAGGTGGTGGTGGGGTTGCCTGTGGAATTAAAGAAGTGAGTCCTAATGCAGAAGTTTGGGCAGTAGAATTTGACCCTACTAATCCAAAATTAAGCGAAAAAATTTCTGATAATTACCACAAAAATTTCCCTAACCACCACTTAATTCGTAAATCAGTACAGCAATGTCAACAGGAAAAGTGGGCTGAATTTCCAACAAATCCAGATTTACTTTGGGCATCCACTGTTTGCTGTAATTTCAGTGTTGCTAAAAGTCAAAAAATTGAAACGACTAACGATTTTGATATGACTATATCAACAATGGGAGCAGTCTTTCATTTACAACCAAAGCATTTTGTATTAGAGAATGTAGCGGGTTACAAAAATTCTAATACTTTTAAGCTTTTGATTTGTAAAAACCTCAAAGCAATGGGGTATAAGTTTGAGTGGTCAATTTGCAGAGTCTCATCACTTCAAAAAAGATATCGAATTATTCTACATGCATCGAAAACAGAAAAGTTACTCGAAGAGGTAAGTCTCGAACCTGCTGTGAATTGGTGGGATGTTATTAAAGATATTCCTACAAAAAAAAGCGATAAAGAACCGATGGATGTAGAATTACCAACTTGGAAGTTTCGTATCGGTAGAAGATGTAAACCTGTCACCTCGGATTGCTCATTTCCAACAATAATTAAATCCTATTTCATGGATGGAAAAGGAGCTAACCGTAATAAATTTGCTGATATATTTTTACCAGATGGTACTGTTAATTTGGCAAATATGGAAATGGTAAAACGTCTGAGCGAATTTCCCCTGTGGTATCAACTGAGCGGAACAACAGCGGTAGACGGTGCTATTTTAGGGAATGCTGTGCCACCTGTATTCGTGTCTAAATTGTTGCAGGGATTTTAAGCTATCAAAACCATTTGCCAACTTTCCTGCTCGTTAAATTTTGACTTTAATATTTAATTTTATTTGTTGGCAACCAAAGCTAATTATTTGTCATCAAATAATATTAATGAAAGCAATTTCAAATACAATTGAACTAACTGTAGTTTAGATTTACTCAATTTTGAATGAGCCTCGGAAACTCGTAATTAATGATTTAGCTCTAGGTTTACCTGCTATCACACCTTCTTTCGGCGCAGCCCTAGCAGAAGCTTGTGCGGTATGCTTGGAAGAACAAAAACATTCCCAAGGTGTTGAAATCACAGTTGATGGAGATTTCAATGCTAAATTTAAGCTATTTTGGCAACCAGTTACCGAACAAATGCTACGTTGTTGGAATGATGAGGAATTTACGACAGAACAAGCAGCCTATGGCATTGCGTTTTTAATCATTAGAGAATTAACTGATTTAACCGTAATTGAACGTTCTAGAAAAGGCACAGGATTTGATTATTGGTTAGGCACTTTGAATACAGATGAAGGGCAATTATTTCAAAATAAAGTTAGGCTTGAGGTATCTGGTATACGAAAAGGTGATTCAAGTCGCATTAAAGCTAGGTTAAAACAAAAAAAAGAACAAACCAAAGTTTCCGATGGTCAATTTCCGGCATACATTATCGTTGTAGAATTCAGCACACCCCTATCTTATGTAGAAAAAAGATGAGTCAAGTTCAAGAAAAACACAATACAGCAATGGATTTGGCAGAAGCAGCTTTTAGTGCGAAACTTCGAGGTAACTTAGAACAAGCATCTCAACTTATTCGAGAAGCATTTGAAAATGAACAAGCAGCTGCAAAATTAATTGCTCATCAATTAGATGCAGAACCAAGCCGTTCAATTTTACATCGCAGTGCAGCAACTCTGGCGATAGATTGCGGAGAATTCAAAGCAGCTGAACGCTTAATAGCAACAGCTTTATCGGGAAATCCTCCTGAAGAAATTGCTGAAGAATTAAAGGATTTATTTATTCAAATTAATTTACGTCCATATTTTCAACGGAAGGGTATAGATATTGATAATGAACAAATCAATGCTTTAATAGCACAAGGTTAATCAGTACATTTTCCGATGCGAAGATGAGAATAATTGAAATAGTTTTATGAAAAAATTATCAACTAAAACTACGGCATAATATCGTCAAGTTTCAACTGTAAATTAGGAAATAAATGAGAAGAAATCATATCTCCTAAACGATATTGCTGCTGCTCATATATACCATCAACTAACTGACATACAGTAAAAGTAGGTTGTTTGGGGTTGCCGATAAACTGTAAACCACCTAAAGCACGAAAATCTACAATCCAATATTCAGGTATACCTAACAAATTATATTCTTCAACTTTTCTAGCATAATCGTCCTGCCAATTAGTACTTACTACTTCCGCTACTAATTTAATAGTATCGCCTCTACAAATAATCGGTTCCTTATCCCATAGCGGCTCTTGTCTTAACTTTTCTTTATCTAAAACAATTACGTCTGGACGTAATGCTGTTGCTTCTGCTGCGGGTGGTTTAATTAAACAAGTTTTTGGAATCAACCAATTCAAATGAGAGCGAAAAATTTCGGCATAAACTCTACCAGCAATGTTCCCTGACACTTCTTCATGAGGACCAGTTGGTTCCATGTCACGTAATTCTCCGTCAATCAGTTCGTAACGGGCGTTGTCTCCATACTCAGTAATAAATTGCTCGAAAGTAAGAAGTTTGGGTGGAGTGTAGGTCATAACTCATATTTTGAGCGGGAAATAGTTTTATTTTATATAATTAACCGATAGTTATCCCTATATGGCTTTTTGATAGAATTTGGGAGCGCTAACCCTGTGATAGATAGCCGCGCCTTAATATATTCTAAATAGCTATAATACTTATATTGCAAGCTCTTCACCACATTATCATTTCGGATAATATGGTGGTCTGATTCATAAAAACACTTACAATCATGTCCGGCTTTATCCAAGGTAAGTGCATCATCATAAGTAAAATAATGAAGGAAAATCCGCTAAAATAAAGCTTCAATCAGAAATCATTTGAATAAACACTTTGGGTGTAATGAATGCCGAAATTGCTTACGTACCAGACAAACTACCTTTTTTAGAATCAATATGTTGGCAGACTGGTAATGTTTATAAATTTACTCCCTTAGAAATGCTGAGTCGTTATGAGCGCGGTTGGAAATACAGGAATTTATTCGACAATCTTGGGGATGACGAACTTAAGTTTATCATTATGATTCTTGGTTAAAAGTTGAATTATGAACTGTGACTTTACCCATAACAAAGAAGTGTGATTCGTTCAGTTTTAACTCAGCTTTGAAGGGACGGCTGACATTGATTTAGTAACCAATACTCGTCGAATTCGCACTTGTATACTATTTTGGTTGATAATTTCTTTGGTAAGGAAAAAATATAAGAATATTGAATAGTTGTTAGGTCGTAATTTTATTATTGATAAATCAGCGTTTGCATATAAAAAGACTTTTCCATAACTTCACCATAGGTTCTGTACAGCGATACTACACACAAGTAACTTAAATGGAAGTGAGCATAGGATTAGTTCAACGAAATAATAAGATTTTGAACTAAGGTGAGCATAGGAGTAGTTCAACGAAAGAATAAGGATTTGAGCTAAGGTGAGCATAGGAGTAGTTCAACGGAAGAATAAGGGTTTTAGCCTGGGTGAGCATAGGAGTAATTCAACGAAATAATAAGGGTTTGAGCCTGGGTGAGCATAGGACTAAAAGAGGACAAATTGCTTTTGAATTGGGGTAAAATTGGGGTATAATAAATATTACTAGCGTGAAAGTACTGAAAAAAGAGGAATTTTTGATTACTGAAAATCCTCGTGTCACGAGTTCAAGTCTCGTTCCTGGCATAAATCACAAAACCCCTAGCAGCTAACGCTTGTGGGGGTTTTTAAATGCTGCAAAACCCCGTTTCAGCGATTTACGGAGGTGTAACTGTGGTGTAAAAAATATCCACATTGGACATATTTGGATATGTTTAGCTAAATTTTGGGGGTAAATTGGGGGTAAATTTAAGCGCGTTCTGTGACGCGGTTTCAGGAGTTCCCTTATGACTAGCCAATCCCCAAAACGTAAATCATCTAAAGGTACTGTTCAAATAAAAATCTCCCACGAACGTTTACAGCTTGTTTTCCGTTTCGCAGGAAAACGTTATTATCTTTCAACTGGGTTTTCAGATACGGTAGCCAACCGGAAGCTGGCAGAAATGAAAGCCAAGCAAATTGAGCTTGATATGTTATCGGGAAATTTCGACCCAACTTTAGCTAAGTATAAGCCGGAATCTTTAGTCGCTAGAGTTAAAGCATCTACACCACCTCCACAACCAACAGAAGTAGCTGCATCCCTGGCTGATTTGTGGGAAAGCTATATTGATTTCAAACGTAGTAGTTTGTCTCCTAGTACTTTAGCTAAGGACGTTAAAAGGGTTTCTCGCTGCATCAATGTCCACCTACCTTTCAAAACTCTTGATAAAGCAGTAGCGATTCGAGATTGGTTGGTTGCCAACAAAACTCCAAATTCTAGTAAGCGGATGCTAACCCAAATTTCGGCTTGCTGCGATTGGGCACTTAAGTCTGGGCTGATTGAAGAAAATCCCTTTGGGGATATGGCAAGCGATATTAAGATTCCCAAAGCTTCAAAGGAAGATGCTGACATTAATGCATTTACCCAAGAAGAACGCGACAGGATTATCCAGGCTTTTAAAGATAGCCGCTATTACAAGCATTACACGCCTTTGATTGAATTTTTGTTCCTAACAGGTTGCAGACCGTTCCGTTGCTGCCGGTTTAGAGTGGAAGCATATTGCTAATGACTTTAGTTTTATCCGTTTTGAACAAGCCGTGGTGGTTTCTGAGTGTGGATTAATTTGTAAAGGGGGCTTGAAGACTCAGAAGAAACGGAATTTTCCGATTAATTCTCGCCTAGCAGAATTTTTGAAATCAATAAAACCTGCCCGTGTCAATGATGAAGATAAAGTGTTTCCCTCGAAAGAGAATAAGTGGATTGATATCCACAACTTCACGAATCGAGGCTGGAGAGCAACGCTACAAAAGCTTAATGGTATTGAATACCGCAAGCTTTACCAAACGCGACATACTTTTATCACCTTGGCTTTAAAGAATGGAATGAATGTGAAGAATGTAGCAACATTAGTGGGTAACTCGCCAGAGATAATTTAC
>JBCBQE010000427.1:0-6039 GCA_039820385.1 Cyanobacteria bacterium J06635_10 | reverse complement strand
GAGGGAATTATGTTCTCTCTTACCGATCGCCGCGAGCAACATTTAGCACTTGGTCCTACTCATGAGGAAGTAATTACCACAGTTGCACGAGATACGATTCGTTCTTACCGTCAGTTACCGCTTCATCTCTACCAAATTCAAACTAAATTCCGCGATGAAATTCGTCCCCGTTTTGGTTTAATGCGTGGCAGAGAATTTATTATGAAAGATGGTTATTCTTTCCACGCTTCGGAAGAAAGTTTGAAAAAAACTTACTCTGATATGTACCAAGCCTATAGTAATATGTTAAGGCGTTGTGGTTTGGAATTTCGCCCTGTAGAAGCTGATTCCGGTGCGATCGGCGGTAGTGGCTCTACAGAATTCATGGTGTTAGCCGAAGCTGGAGAAGATGAAGTCCTCTACACTGAAGATGGAAAGTACTCCGCTAACGTCGAAAAGGCGGTTTCTTTACCTCCCGATGCGGAAACCTCTAACTTTACAACTTACGAAAAACGAGAAACTCCCGATACCGCCACAATTGAGAAGCTTTGCAAGATATTTGAATGTTCTCCTACCCAAGTTGTAAAAAATGTCCTTTATCAAGCTGTTTACGATAACGGTACTAATGTATTAGTTTTGGTCAATATTCGAGGTGACCAAGATGTGAATGAAGTTAAGTTATATAACGAATTAACTAAATTAGCTTCTATTTATGATGCAAGTTCTGTTCTTGCTTTAGAGGTACCTGGTTCGGAAGCACAAGAAAAATGGGCAGCTAAACCTTTACCTTTGGGTTATATTGCGCCGGATATTAGCGATGATTATATTAAACCCCACCCCAACCCTCCCCGCGAGCAGGGAGGGAGTCAGGATTTCGTTCATCCCACATTTTTGCGCTTGATAGATAAAACAGCTGTTGATTTAAAGAACTTTGTTACAGGTGCGAACGAATCTGGTTATCACGTAGTAGGTGCTAATTGGGGAGAACAATTTGAATTACCAGGGGTAGTAGTAGATATACGTACAGCTAAAATTGGCGATCGCGCAACTCACAATCCGGAGCAAACCCTGAAATCGGCAAGGGGAATTGAGGTAGGACACATATTTCAATTGGGTAGTAAATATTCCGAAGCGATGGGAGCAACTTATACTACCGAATCAGGTAAAGACAAACCTTTAATTATGGGTTGTTATGGTGTGGGAGTTTCGCGAATGGCTCAAGCAGCTGTGGAACAATCCTACGACAAAGATGGGATTATTTGGCCCGCTTCTATTGCGCCTTATCATGTAATTGTGACGATTCCTAATATTAAGGATGCTCAACAAGTAGAAGTTGCCGAAAATATCTACACAGAATTAAATAAAGCAGGGGTGGAAACCCTTCTCGACGATAGAAGTGAACGTGCGGGGGCTAAATTTAAAGATGCCGATTTGATTGGTATTCCCTATCGGATTGTCACTGGAAGGGCGATCGCCAATGGAAAAGTAGAAGTTGTAGAGCGTAAAAGTAGCGATTCTTACGAAATTGCCATTGATGAAGTTGTATCTACTTTAAAGCAGAAAATGAAGGAGGAATTATGAACGATCAATTCATGATTTTATTTAGATGTCGTAGGAGCGGCTATTGTTAATTAATTATGTGGGACAGGCTTATATCGTCTGTCTTACAGGCATAATATTAAATAATCGTCTGCATCTATTAGTCAAGAAATCATTGCAGTGCCTAAACTTTTTACTCGTACACTCAGATCGAGAAGAGTGAAGCATGGGTTTCACCGATTCTGATGCGGTGGCATTGCAATTATTCATTCTTCATAGTTTAATGGAACTCCTTTCCTTCCTTTTATCAGGCATCTTTAGTTTTATTACTCCTGCTGGTGTAGTGGTTGACACCGCAGCTGAAAATGCGATTCGTTCTCAATTTACTAATATAGAAAAAATACAGGTACGGGTGGATAATGCACCTACTCATCAATTACTACAGGGAAAAATTGAAAAGATTAGAATTGCAGCACGGGGTTTGCAGTTAAAACAATATGATTTTCGGATTGATGCCTTAGAATTGGAAACTGATGAAATCGCTTTTTTACAGCGTAGCATTCAACAGGGGAAACCCAAATTACAAAAACCTTTACAAGCTGGCATCCGTTTGGTTTTAACTCAAACTGATATTAATAAATTATTACAATCTCCCGATGTATTAGCCAATCTCGCTAAATTAAATGTCAACTCCAAAGATTACTTAAGTGTTGATGACGATGTTGTATATAAATTTGCTAATCCACAATTTCAGATTTTAGATGGCGATCGCTTATTTTTTCAAATTGAATTACGTTCGGAAGACTCGGAAAAATCCTTGTTAATAAAGGTAGAGACGGGAATCGATATTAAGAAGGGTAGAGAAATTAAGTTAATTGAAACCGTAGTAACTGTAAATGAGGAACAAGTTGCATCACAATTCGTTGAAGGAATTATAAAAAACCTTAATCAAAGACTAGATCTACGTAGCTGGGAAGGTGACGGAATTCTAATACGAATTCTACAATTGAATATCAGATCCTCAAATTTAGAAATCGCGGCTTTTGTAAAAATACAACCGTCTTCTACTACATTCGTGGAAAAGCCCCTTTCCCCATCAGCGTCGTCTACCAAGCTCCTCACACAGATAAAGCTACTCTCAGCCAATATAGAAGGTGTAAGATGACAGAGCAACGAAAAAATAATCAATTTTCCGGTGTCGCGGCCACTGCTGCTGCTGCGGCTGTAATAATTGCTGGTGTTGGGGGTTATTTTACTTTAAACCCCTCCAATATTGACAAGGGAGGAGATCCCACTCCGATCAAAACAGGAGAAGTAAAAAAGCCACCCGAACAAACAACTGCTAAAATCTACTGGCTTCAACAAACTTCGGATGGTACTGGATTTGAAGTTGTTCCTCAAAATATTCAAGTTCAAGCAGATGTTAATGAACCTTCAGAATTTCTGAAAGCTGCTTTTGAACGTTTATTAGCAGGGCCAACTGAAGGCAGTGGTTCATCTACGATACCCCCAGGAACCAAATTACTGGGTATACAAGCCAAAGGAGATCAAATTCGAGTTAATCTATCGGAAGATTTTCAAGTTGGTGGCGGTAGTGCTTCTATGATTGGACGTGTAGGACAAGTTGTCTACACGGCTACAACTTTGAGAACCGATGCTAAAGTATACCTCGAATTGAACGGCGAAAAAGTTGAAGTTCTTGGTGGTGAAGGCTTAGAGTTGCAACAGCCACTAACTCGCGATAATTTCAAGAGAAACTTTGAACTTTAGTTTTCCGATCTCGAAACCTCACACTTACTGTAAAGAAGTGTGAGATTCTCTACAATAGTGCCCGTCGGCACCATCGATTTAATTAAAAATATACCGGCATTTGCCGCGCCTTCCAAGTAAAAAGCCGTGAGAGCTGGCTTATCTTGACTTACAGCGCGGTTTTTTCGACAAATTATTTCCGTAATCTGCCCTCGATAATTTTAGTCAGCCCTAGAAGAGCGACGAATGACGATGATTGAAATTTTAGATTTACCACAATCTATCCATTGACTCTTCCACCTCAAATAATTATTTTTCATTCAAAAACCGAAAACTACGGGCTTGTTGTTCCAACCTAGTAGCGAGACGATCGCAAACTTGGTTACACAACTCAAAAATCATGTGATCTTCCACTCGGTAGTATGCACAAGTTCCCTCACTGCGGCGGCTGAGAATTCCCGCTTGCCACATGACCTTAAGGTGTTTTGATACATTAGCCTGAGAAGTATGGGTTGCCTCTACCAATTCTTGCACGCATTTTTCTTCATCTCTGAGCAGGTGCAACAACCGTAGACGCATCGGTTCACTCAACAGACTGAAATATTCAGCTACTTGTTGCACCACTTCCGAGGGTACAGGCAAAGTTTGTTTCATCAGAATTAACCGCCGCGAAGGTCGCTAACTTTTTTTAACAATGACACATTCGTTATATAGATTAATACTTAATCGGGGTTAATTCTCATCAAAGCTTGACCATATTCTACAGGTGAACCGTTTTCTACTAAAATTTCCATCACTTGACCCGATAATTCCGCCTCGATTTCGTTCATTAATTTCATGGCTTCAATTATACATATCGTATCTCCTTTACGAATGCGATCGCCTACTTCCACAAAGGGTGATTCTCCCGGTGCAGGGGCACGGTAAAAGGTTCCTACCATTGGGGAATAATTTTCTACCAGTTTTGAATCCTTAGCGCTAGAACTAGTTTGTGTTCCTCCACTTCCACCATCTGAAGTCTCGCGATTAACATTTTCTACAGTTGAGGAAATATCTGGATTTGGAAGACTAACCGGTGTAGATGGCAGGGTAACTGCTCCTGGTGTCACTTGATTCACAAAATGAACACCCCTACGTACCGTTAATTCAAAATTTTCACTTTTAAGATTTACTTCTGAAATATCTGTTTGTGCAATAGTCGCTAAAAGTTGGCGAATTTCGTTAAAGTCTAATGACACAGCTTAAATATCCTCATGGAATCAGTTTATAGATAATCAGTCGATATATGAGAATTTCTTAAAACGGTAGGGATAAATATCCCCCCGTAGTAAGATGACAGGAGTTACCAATGAAGTAAATTTCAGCTGCAGTTATTCCCTACCTGAATATTTATCATCACGGGTATCGATACGAATACGTTCTCCTTGAGAAATGAACAAGGGCACCATAATAGTTGCTCCAGTTTCCAGCTTGGCAGGTTTACTACCACCTGTAGCAGTATCACCTTTGACACCCGGATCTGTTTCGACAACTTCCAGTACCACAGTGTTGGGCAATTCTACCTCTAATACTTTCTCTTTCCAACGAACAACATTAACTTCCATTCCTTCATTGAGGTATTTAACCCGCTCGCCAATTTGTTGGGAAGTTAAACGGCTTTCTTCATAAGATTCCATATCCATAAAGACGAACTCATCACCATCTTTATAGGTATGCTGCATGGTACTTTTTTCTAAAGTAGCTTGAGGTACCGTTTCTCCAGCTCGGAAGGTTTTTTCTACAGTATTACCAGTGGTAACGCTTTTTAGTTTTGTCCGAACAAAGGCAGAACCTTTACCTGGCTTAACATGGAGGAATTCTACCACTCGCCATACCGAACCATCCAATACAATCGAGACACCAGTACGAAAGTCGTTACTCGAAATCATGAATTTTTTTATATGATGGGAAGACAATCGGCATTTATTGTACCCCCCCACAGCAAAAATAAGATAATTCCGACGTTCGTAATTAGTAATTCGTAATTGGCGGCGAGTATTGGTAAATCTTTTCTTCCCATCTGCCTTACTGCTTCGCTGCCAAAGCGATCGCATGGGGGAAAATCCGATGCTCTTGAACTTGAATCCTGGCTCTGAGTGTATCGGGATTATCGCCAGGTAGCACTGGCACTGCAGCTTGCATGAGAATTTTACCGCTATCCATTTCCAAGGAAACCAAATGTACCGTACAGCCAGTTATTTTGACTTGAGCCTCTATTGCTTGTTCTATTGCATTCATTCCTTTGAAGCTAGGTAATAAGCTGGGATGAATATTAATCATTTTATTGGGAAATTCATCGATTAGCACCCTTGTTACTAATCGCATCCAGCCAGCCATAATTACCCATTCCACATCTTGGGAGCGCAAAGTTTGTACAATTTGCTTATCTAGCTCTTCTCGGTGCTTGTAGTCGCGATGATTGATGAGTACGCGGGGAATATTCCACTTATCTGCACGCACTGCGGCATAAGCATCCGGGTTATTGTAAATTAAAACCTTTATTATAGCATTTAATTGCCCATCTTGAATCGCTTGGGCAATTGCTTCAAAATTACTACCATTACCAGAAGCCATAATTCCTAATATAAGCGGCCTACTTGATGCCTCTAGTTGTGTGGGGATATTAGGAGATACCAAACTTGGGGAAACAGAAGTCATAATTACAGAAAAATTGAGAATGCTAATGGGTAAAATATTAATTCTTTTCTTCCCTTTTACCCTTATTCCATAAAA
>JBCBQE010000426.1:0-6041 GCA_039820385.1 Cyanobacteria bacterium J06635_10 | reverse complement strand
GGTTGGCATTGAAAATAGTAATTGGGATAAGGCAATAGGCAATAGGCAAAAGGCATAAGGGTTTGAGGGTAATTTACATTATGTAATGTAGCTTGGTTTATTTGTGCTGACTTACTTCATTTTCTAGGTTTAAGTGACCTATGCATCACCACTAATCTGGCGAACTATATATTTATATATCTGATTGTTGTGAGGGTTATGCAAAAAAACACAAATCGATTAGTCCACCGATTGAAAAAGACGTAGCACTGCTACGTCTCTACATTTGTGTTGCTATTTAGAGATTTATTCTGCTTCCCCAATCAAAGTAAAAGCTGCCCAATCGCGGGGATTTGGATGCTGTTTCATTGTGTTCCGCATCGCTTGTCGCAAAGCTTGTGCCTTATCCAGCTTCTTTTGATACAAATTTTGGTAAAAATCTGTCATTAATTCTGCCGTGGGTGCGTCAGGAACTGACCACAATGAAACCAGCACGCTGGGAGTACCAGCAAGGAATAAGGAGCGGGATAAACCAATTACTCCATCACCAGTAATTTTACCTCTACCCGTATTACAAGCACTCAGTACTACCAAATCTGCATTCAGTTTTATATCGAGGATTTCGGAGGCAGTCAAAAGACCGTTATCTTGAGAGGAAGGTGCAAGAGCGATGGAACTTTGTAATCCTTGGAAACCATCAAATAAGCCGTGGGTAGCGAAATGAATGACTCCTGCTTGGGGAAGTTTGGCTTTGATAGTGGTTTCTGTGGCTTCGTCACCAGTTAAGGCTTTGGTATTGAATAGGGATGCAATGGCTTGTGCTTCTCGTTTGGCTCCTGGTAAAGATGATAACTGTTTTCCTGGTTCACCATATATGGTATTAAATTTAGGCATGGTAGGATTGCCTACTATCAAAGCATTTTGGCGAGATTTACTTGGTAGATTTTTTATCCGTTTTTTTTGTGAGCGGGTTAATTCTAATACTTGAATTGCGGGTGCAGTGAGAATGGTGTGTTTTTCAATCAAGTATTTATCTTTAGAGTCCATTAATGCGGGGAAGGGAACTAGAAATAAATCACCTTGGGGAACGAAAGTAACCCGTTGATTGGGGTCAGTTGGTAAGAAGTCAGCAATGGGTTTAACTAATATTTGATGGAGCTTTTGTAAGCTTTCTCGTTGTATTTTTTCATTCACAGGATTTTTGACTTTGACATCAAAAATATCGCGTTCATCATCACCGATACCCAATGACTTGCGTGTGGTAGAAACTAATTCACTTAATGTTGTATTTTCTTTTTGCCACAATGGTTTTAAATCAGCTTTGCGGAAGGTGACTTCACCTGTGGGTTTGATTACCCAGATGTAGAGTTCGGATTTTTTGGTTTGTTGTTTACCTGCGATTTTGAAATCATCATAAATAATTGAATATTGAACGAAGGTAGAATTTTGTAATTTGGCAATTTGTTTAATCTGGGTAATTGTAGGTGGTGAAGGAGATTTATCCACCTGTTTGTTATTAGTAGATAAACGGGATGCTAGTGAATCCACAAAAGCCCTAGCGCGTCCCCGCTCGGATATTTCTAAAGCAACATCAGTTTTATTTTGAGCAATCAAGACTTTTTGTAAAATGCTATATGTGCTTCTTTGGGTATCGAAAAATGTGACTTTCTCACTGTCCTTAAATTCTGAATTCCGGAGAGATTCGTTAACTTTGATGCCTTCCCTTAGCCGACTCTCAGCTAAAGTGAGTTTTCCCTGTTTGTAGTAAGCAAGTCCCAGATTCCCCAAGGCAGCACCAACACCGGCTTTGTCCCCGATTTGTTTGGCGATCGCTAAATATTGTTGGTGGTACTCAATGGCTTTGTTATAGTCCCCTAGGGAATCGTAAGCAATTCCCAGACTCCCCAAGGCACGACCAACAGCAGCGCGGTTCTTAATTTCCCGGTATATTTTCAGTGCTTGTTCCCAAGACTGCAAAGCGGCTTTAAATTGATCTTTTTGATACTGCTGAATACCTTGGTTGAATAATCTATCTGCTTCTGTCTTCCGCGCTTCTGTTGTCTGCGCTAACACCTGCTGTGTTGGTAATATCCCTGGTAAAACCACCGCAGATTGTAAACTTGTGGTGATGACAGTTGTGACAGCGATGAGTAAAAATCTTTTGTAATCCATGATGGTGAATCATTTAAATTTCCTGTGTTTATATATATCTCTCATGGCTAATAACCTTATGCAGGTAATGGTCTGTCACATTAAATATGATGAGTTTTCTATCACACCCGCCTGGGACTATAAGTCCCAGTCTAATAGCTAAAGTCATATAAATATGACTAGAACAAATTTATCAAACTTAATATGGTGGAGCATTAGTGTTCTGTCCCATTAGTTCTGGTCGGTATTTCCCAGTCGTCTTTAGACGACTTTGGCTATTAGACTGGGAATTCATTCCCAGGCGGATGTGCTGTGTTTAAATATTTTGTATTAGAAGAATAACCCTAATTCTTGGCATTTCAGCTACTAAATCACCAAAATTAACCTACCTTCACAAAATTTTCTGTAATAACACCAAATCTGGCAATAATAATTGAACCACAACAACCAAAAACTGCATAACCCCTTTTGAGCCAGAGATAGAAATAATTACACAGATGCACTCAGGAGTAACCAATGGCTGACAGTTTCAATTCCCCAACCATGTCTACTATCAAACGTCGTCATTTCTTACAATTCGCTGGCTCCACTTTCGCCACTCTAGCCCTGAGCCAATTTGATCTCATCAGTAAAAGCAACCGCTATGCTCAAGTATTAGCAAAGGATACTCCGCGTAAGTTAGCGCTGTTGGTGGGGGTGAATAATTATCCCAATAGCGAAAGATTTACTAATCTCGAAGGATGTACGACTGATGTAGATTTGCAGGAACAACTGTTAATTCACCGTTTTGGTTTTCATCCCAACGATATTATTAAACTCACCAGCGATGAATCTGCCGATAAACAACCTACTCGCAAAAATATTTTAACTACATTTGAAGAACATTTAATTAGGCAGGCTAAGCCAGGGGATGTGGTGGTTTTTCATTTTTCTGGACATGGTTCCCGTTTCTCTGAGACTAGCGAAACAGTTCGTAATTGCCGAAATAATGAATTAAACAGTACCTTGGTTCCCGGTGATGATGGAGAAGGAAGGGTGACGGATATCATGGGACGTACTTTGTTTTTACTCATGTCTGCGTTGAAGACAGAAAATGTTACCGCTGTGTTGGATAGTTGTTTCTCTGGTGGTGGAACTAGGGGGAATTTTCGCATTCGTTCTGTATCGGGTGATGGTTTTAGTCCCAGTAGAGAGGAAATCGAATTCCAAAAACGTTTAATGAAGGATTTGGGTTTGTCGGAACCGGAATTAGCTCAAAAGCGCTGTCAAGGAGTTGCAAAGGGGGTAGTTATCGCTTCTACTCAAAAGGATGAAACTGCAGCAGATGCTCCCTTCTCCGGTTTTTCTGCGGGTGCTTTTACTTACCTGATGACCCAATATCTCTGGCATAATTCCGGTAACGTGGAAAGTGCGATGGCTAAAATTTCTCCAACTCTGAAATCATATAATCAATATCCTTTGGGAGATGGTAATCAAAGCCAGCGATTTTATTTTATCAATCAACAAGCAATACCTACTGATGCTGTGATTACAGAAAGTAATGGGAATCAAGTTACTTTATGGTTGGGAGGATGGGAAGGAGGAAGTTTAGACAGCTTTGAAAAAGGTGCTGTTTTGAATATTTTAGATAGTCAAGGTAAACCAGCAGGAAAAGTTAAAGGGGTATCCCGTGACGGATTATTTGGGAAAGCAATTGTAGAGAAAAAAGAATTAAAAGTAGCTCCTCAAGCAGGAATGTTATTACAAGAATTTAGCCGTGCTATTCCCACAGATTTAAAATTACATATTGGGATTGATTCTTCCTTGGCTGGAGAATTAGGAGATATCACCAAAGCTTTAACAAAAATAAAACGCATCAAAGCTGTTAATCCCGGTTCGGGAAATATTCCTTATACCGATGAAGTACATTATATTTTAGCTAAAATGACAGCGGAATATCACCGACAATTTCAGCAAGAAGGATTAACAGATATTCCCAAAGTAGGTAGTATCGGATTATTTACCCAAGGATTCCAACCATTAGATAAAGCTTTATTTACCGAACCAGGAGAAACGGTTACAAAGGTAATTGAGAATTGGGAAGCAAAACTCAAATCACTTGTAGCAGTACATATTCTCAAGAAAACCTTAAATGCTAATTCTTCCCTGTTAGATGTAGAATTAGCGATGAATTTAGTAGAACAAAAATCACAACCAATTGCCAGAGTTGCTACTGTGAGAGGTGCAAATAATCAGCGACAGGTAAGGCAAAGTAAAACAGGTAATTTACCACTAAATAAACTGTTTGAATTTCAGGTGACTAACCGCACCAATAATGGTCTATATATTACAATGCTACTCATTGATTCCACAGGAGATATTATATTAATATTTCCCTACCAATGGCCAGCTAACGAAGAATCGATGCGCTTAGCAGCAGGTCAAACAATGGTAATTGGTAATCCCAAAGAACTGGAATTAAAAGCATTAAAAAAAGGTTCCGGAGAAGCTTTGTTAATTGCAAGTCGTTTACCTTTGAAAAATGCTGTAAAAACATTGTCAGCACTAGCAGCAGAAAGAGGTTTGAGAAGCCAACCCATAGATTTAAAAGGAGAAGTGGGAGCAATTGACGATTTGCTGAGTGATTTAAGTGGCGATCGCGGAATTAAAGTTGAAAAAACCTTGAACCAAAAATCTATGGAAGTTAAGCAAATGGCAACTCTTTCCTTGTCTTTTGAGGTGGGTTAGGGGATTAGGTTAAGAAATTCTGTTTGGAATGTATCAGGAAATCATCATAAAAAAATAATCACTCGCCATCATGAATTACAAACTATTTTTGCTAATAGCTGTGACAACTATCATCACCACAAGTTTACAATCTGCTGTTGTTTTACCAGGAATATTACCAGCGCAGCAGGTGTTAGCGCAGACTACAGAAACGCATCAAGCAGAAGCAGATAAGCTGATACAGCAAGGTATGCAGCAACTTGAAACCAATCAACTGGAAGCAGCATTACAATCTTTTCAAAAAGCACTAATTATTTCCCGAGACGTAAAAAACCGCAGAGGTGAAGGTTGGGCATTAGGTGCTTTGGGATTAGTTTACTCTCAGTTACAGGATTATCCTCAAGCAATTGTTTACTACAAACAATCTTTAGCAGTTGCACGGGAAATTCAAAACCCAACATTAGAAGCAATAGTACGGAAATTGTTAGCGAATGCACAAACTAGGAGGAGTAATCCTCAAAAAGCAGAAGCAGCAGATAGATTGTTAGAAGAAGGTTTACAACAGTCTAAAAAAGGTCAATTTCAAGCAGCTTTACTATCTTGGGAACAAGCACTGCAAATATTCCGACAAATTAGAGATAAAGCTGGTGAAGCAAATACGCTGAATAATCTGGGAGTTGCTTACCGTTCCCTAGGAGAGTATGAAAAAGCCATTGATTTCCACCAACAAGCTTTAGCAATTTTCAAACAAATCGGCGATCGCGCTGGTGAAGGTGGTACGCTCAGTAGCCTGGGAAATGCTTACCTTTTACTAGGAGAGTATAAAAAAGCCATTGACTTCCAACAACACAGTTTAGCAATTGCTAAAGAAATAGGTGATCGCTCGGCTGAAAATGGTGCATTGCTTAATCTGGGATATGCTTACAAATCCCTAGGAAAGTATAAAAAAGCCATTGAGTTGTTCCAACAAAGTTTAGCAATTTTCAAACAAATCGGTGATCGCAGCAGTGAAGGTAAAACCTTGGGTAATATGGGACTTGTCTACCGTTCCCTAGGGCAGTATCAAAAAGCCATTGAGTCTCATCAACAAAGTTTAGCAATTTTCAAACAAATCGGTGATCGCAGCAGCGAAGGTAAGGAACTGAATAATCTTGGACTTATTTACTCACTCCTAGGGGAGTATCAAAAAGGCATTGAGTTTCATC
>JBCBQE010000425.1:0-6043 GCA_039820385.1 Cyanobacteria bacterium J06635_10 | reverse complement strand
ATGAAATTATGATTTCACATTGCAGGAGACGTAACACTGTTACGTCTCTACACAGGTTTCATGTTTTTGACAAAATGCATATAAATGCAATTCATAGTAAAATTGCAGCAACGCCAAATAATCTAACTCCCTCTCCTTACTAAGGAGAGGGCTGGGGTGAGGTAAAACCGTGCTGTTAACGACAAGCAAATTCTGGGAATACTAAATATACATTTTCATCTACCATTTTTAGTATGAGTTATTGTCTCAATCCCCATTGCCAAAAACCCCAAAATCATAAAGATGCTAACAGTTGCTTAACTTGCGGAAATAAACTACTATTAAAAGAACGTTATCGTGCTATAAAACCAATTGGAAAAGGTGGTTTTGGTAGAACATTATTAGCTGTAGATGAAAGCAAATTATTGAAACCTCCTTGTGTTATCAAACAGTTTCTCCTCCAAGCACAAGGTACCAATAATATTCAGAAAGCTGCTGAATTATTTCAACAGGAAGTTTTGAGATTAGATAATTTAGGTAAACACAGTCAAATACCCAATTTATTCGACTATTTCACTCAAGAATCTCATCAATATTTAGTACAAGAGTATATTGATGGATATGACTTAGCACAAATATTAGCAGAACAAGGTACTTTTAAAGAAGCTCAAACTTGGGAATTATTAAATAGTTTATTACCCGTGCTTGAGTTTATTCATACTCATGATGTTATCCATCGAGATATTAAGCCACAAAATATAATCCGCAGTCGAAATGGAAAACTATATTTAGTCGATTTTGGTGCTGCAAAAGTTGTCACAGGAACCGCTATTTTACAAACTGGAACTAGTATCGGTACTCCTGAATTTGTCGCACCGGAACAATCTAGAGGAAAAGCTACTTACAGCAGCGATTTATATAGTTTAGGAACAACTTGTATTTATTTATTAACTGGGATTTCCCCTTTTGACTTATTTGATATTTCTGAATTCACCTGGGTGTGGCGAGAATATCTAATTGATAATCCGGTTAGTGATAAACTGAGTAATATTTTAGATAAACTAATTGAAAATGCAACTAGCCGCCGCTATCAATCGGTAAATGAAGTATTAAAAGATATTGAAGTATTAAATATTAAGATTAAATCGTTAAATTATTCCTCTTGGCGCTGTATTAATACTTTAACCGATCGTAATAGCTCAATTAATTCTATTGTTATTAGCCCTGATGGAAACTTTATTGTGAGTGGAAGTGACGATTGCAAGATAAAGCTGTGGGAAGTAAATACGGGTAAAATATTTAGAATTCTCAATAATGAAAACTATTGCGTTTATGCTGTAGCTATTAGCTCTGATGGCTTAATTATTGCTAGCGGTGATTATTTCAATAATATCGAACTTTGGAATGTAAACTATGGAAAAAAAATCCGCACATTAAAAGGACATAAAGGTGTGTTTTCTGGAGTTAATTCCCTTAGTTTTAGTCCCGACAGTAAAATTCTTGCTAGTGCTGGCGGTGATAAAACAGTAAAATTATGGAATGTAAGTACGGGAGAAGAAATTCGTACTCTTAAAGGCCATAAAAAATGGGTTAGTAGTGTTGCTATTAGCCCGGATGGTAAATTTATTGTCAGCGGTAGTGCTGACAAAACAGCTATAATTTGGGACTTAAATACGGGAATAAAACTTCATAAATTACCCTATAATCCTATATTTACTGGAGTTAACTCAGTTGCTTTTAGCCCAGATGGACAAGTTATTGTAGCAGCTGGCGAAGACAATACTATTAAGCTTTGGAAAGTAATTACCGGAGAAGAAATTTGTACCCTTAATACTGAAAAATGGGTTAGATACGTTACTTTTAGTCCCAACGGAGAGATTCTTGCTATTAGTACTTATAAAAATGATATTACATTATACGATATAAAAACCAAACAGGAAATATGTACTTTAACCGGACATTCAGGTAAAGTTAATTCCCTTGTTTTTAGCCCTGATGGACGAACTTTATTTAGCGGTGGCGAGGATAGGAATATTAAAGTTTGGCGATGCGAATAAGTTTTTTCTTCTCACTCTACCCAATCCAACCATTCCCGCCCTGCCTTCTCCGCAGCTTCAGGGGTATAGTACAATTTCCTTTCACCAAAAACTTCTCCATCAGAACTTATAACTCTAAATTGCCATTCCATTGCTTCGGTATAAAAAACCAATAATGTCAGATTATAAATGCCAACAACTAAATGAACGGTTGTTTGAGCCATGGTATTGTTGCTGAAAACGGCAGGAGTATTGCAATTACAGACTTGTTATATATCCCAGAGTCATTAACAATCAAGTTTTTTCTATACTTTTGGGTTGGGGTAAATTTTTGAACCATCACTTGACAAAACTTTATTAATTACCATATATCTGAGACAGGGCACAATAGAGATATGTAAGTGCATTCCATGCCTTTGTAAAATGAGCTACTGCCTTAATCCTAGTTGTCCAAATCCGCAAAATACTTATAATCAAAAGTTTTGCCTGAGTTGTGGTTACAAGTTACTGCTCAAGCAACGTTATCGTACAATAAAACCCATAGGACAAGGTGGTTTTAGCAGAACTTTTTTGGCTAGAGATGAAGATAAACCATCTTTACCCCATTGTGTAATCAAACAGTTTTATCCCCAAGCTCAAGGTACTGGTACTTTAGCCAAAGCCATAGAATTATTCAATCAAGAAGCCATGCGTTTGGATGAGTTGGGTAAACATCGTCAAATACCGGAGCTTTTAGCGTATTTTACCCAAGATGATAGACAATATTTGGTGCAAGAATTTATTGACGGCTTGAATTTAGCCCAGGAATTGGCGCAAAACGGGGTTTACAGTGAAACTCAAATTCAGCAACTACTACATGAATTGTTGAAAATCTTACAGTTTTGTCACCAAAAACAAGTTATTCACCGCGATATTAAACCCGAAAATATTATTCGTCGTCAAAATCCTGCCAAATTGAGGGGACAAATCGTATTAGTCGATTTTGGTGCTTCCAAAGTTGTGACTCAAGACGACCTGCATCAAACAGGTACAATGATTGGTAGCCCGGAATACGTCGCACCAGAACAAATCAGGGGTAGAGCGATTTTTGCTAGCGATATTTATAGTTTAGCAGTCACCTGCATTCATTTATTAACAGCGCGATCGCCATTTGATTTGTACGATATCAATAATGATGTTTGGTTGTGGCGAAATTATCTCAATACTCCGATTAATGAGGGTTTGAGCCGAATCTTAGATAAAATGCTGGCGACTACTCCCGCACGTCGTTACCAAACTGTGGATGAAGTACTCAAAGATTTGAATTGTTTACCGACATTAATTGCACAAACCCGAAATTATGTCAAACCAATTCAAACACCCTTGGCTCCAATTCCACCCAAAGTAGCGTCATCGTCTCAAATTGATGATGAATTGGAGGAGATGAAAACTATATTTATGACTGGGAAGAATAAAAATAAAAATAATCAAAATAATCAAAATAATAATTCCACTCCCTCTTCTCAAGCTACCCAAAAATCAGCGAAGAATAGCAAAATAGATGATGAATTGGAAGAATTAAGAAAGAAATATAAGAATAATAATTCTTAGAGAATTCGACTGGGGTATTAATACATAAATATTAGACAATTATCTAATTTATATAAATACTTTTATTGTTACCCTCTCAAATTTCAACTAGAAAATTTTCTCTATCAATAATTAAACAAAATACTAAAAAAATTGTGTAAAGTTTCAGTATTGTTTCCCTTATCTCTTGGAAATTGATTGGTTAGCATGAGTAGATAAATTAAGAATTTATTGAAATTGTTAATAGAATGAAATACGCAAATCTTTTGTCTTTAAGTTTAGTAGTATTTACATTATTCGGATGTAATAAAACTCCTCTAGCTAGTCAGACAAATAATACCTTAGAAGCATCAAATACATCTCAAATAGTAGCTACAAAAGTAAAAACATCAACTAGCGATCGAACTCAGAATTCTGACTCTCAAAAAGTAGCCATTGCATCTCAACAAGAAAAATCTTCTGATAAAAGCGAAACCATAGCCCAAGGCAAAGAATCTAAGACTGGTAAATTGATTGGGGCAGCCTTTGATTGTGATAATGATGGGCAAGCAGATGATTCTCGTATAGATTACGATGGTGATGGAATACCCGATGATTGCCTAGTTAATAATGAAGATGAAATCGAACCCATGATCGATCAAAGTTCCTATGAAACTGTAATGAATTCTTTGAATCTGTTAGCCCAAGATTGCAAAGAAACTCCAAAAATTCAAGGAAATATTAAATATACTATTTGTAAACTTGGTGGTAAACCAGTAAAAGCCAGCGAATCTCATGCCGAATTAGGTGATGGTATAGGGTTTTGGTTCCTTGAAGGTAGAGTAATTGCAGCTCAAAGATTCCATAATGGAGAACTTTTCGTTTTTGATTACGACGGAAAACTGAGTTCAATGTTTGCTGAAAATCAAAAGACTGGCAAAATAGAGAAGTTAGCAAGCATCCCCGATGAAGATCGTAAGGGTGCTGAAAAATACCTATACAATGGTTACCGGAATATCTTTAAAGCTTTTAATCTTTAAGGGAGTATTCTGTACAAGCTGACGGAAGCTTGTATAGTGATTTTAACCTTAGTGACGTACAAAATTCCGTCCAGCAGATTTTCCTTTCAAAGCTGAATTTAAACTGAACGAATCGCACGCCAATTTATGGTTTAAATCACAATCATCTCGGTATTATTAGGAATTTTATTCACCACAAGTTCACATCGTAAATAGTGTTCCACGCAATTTTTGCTGTGCTTCAATTGCTCCGAACAAAGATTTAAAATTGCCTGCACCAAAGCCATTATGATTGTTGCGTTGCATAAACTCAAAAAATAATGTAGGACGAGCTTGCAGTGGACGGGTAAAGATTTGTAGGATGTAACCTTTGTCATCGAAATCAATAACTATATCTAGTTCTTGCATAACATCTACAGAAACCGACAAATCTAATTTTGATAGATCTAGTAAATCTCGCAAATCTTCATAATATTCTTGAGGAACAGGCAAAACATTGCAGCCTCGTTTGTGCAAAATTCGCACTGTTTGAACTAAATCTTTCACACAAATTGCTACATGTTGAATTCCACCTGCTCCGTGAAAATCCACAAACTCTTGGGTTTGGGAGCGTCCTTTAAATCGTTGTGAAGGCTCATTTACAGGAATCTTAATTGTCTCATCAAAATCAGACACAACCATAGATTTTAATCCCGAATTTCCTGTTTGTAGAAGTGAATCGTCTACAGACCAAAAACGATGAAATCCTAGTTGATTGATATAAAGTTCGACAACTTTTTCCAAGTCTCCTAGCTTTTGATTAGCAACCACATGATCTATGTGTCCAAGCTGAGGATCTGGTAAAGTTTTGAGGAGTGAGTTTTGCAATAAGTACTGATTTGAGTATCCCGGTAAGAATATGCCTTGATAAGTTTGCTTTTCTACGAAGGAGTGAACCGTACTACCAAAAGCCTGCACTGTAGCTACAACTACTTGACCATTTTCATCTTCTAAAACCCTAGGAGGGGATATACTTTTTGCTCCATGGGCAATTGCATAGTCGTAAGTGGCTTGGGCATTTTCCACACTAAAAGCCACATCATAAACTGCATCACCGTGTTCAGTTAAAAATTTGTTTATCTTAGCTTCTCCTGGATTTAATGGAGATGTCAGAACTAAAGTGACTTTACCTGCACGCAGAACATGGGAAGTATATTCACGAACACCAGTTTCCAGACCCTTATAAGCTATAGGCTCGAAACCCATATGTGTTGAGTAATACAGAGCAGCCTGTTAGGCATTACATACCCACATTTCGATGTGGTGAAAGCCCTGATAAGCTCCGAAGGATGGTCGGTTTTTTTTCTTATACTTGATACCAGCATCTAGCCCGACTAGATCATTTCGATGGCTGGAATAGTCTAGTTGAACCATTTTATTTGAACATCGTTTGAATAAAACTTACATCTTAATCGATTTCTT
>JBCBQE010000424.1:0-6050 GCA_039820385.1 Cyanobacteria bacterium J06635_10 | reverse complement strand
TTGATCGCTTAGCGGAATTATCCCAGTTAGAAAGTAATCAAGAGAAGATTTCATACTTATCCGAGCAAGTAGCACAATTGCAACAGCGGCTCGATGAGGATTCTGATGTAATTTTGGCAAGTAAGGAAGAGAATCATTTAGTTGAAGTAACTGAATCGATAATAATCGAAGAAGATGGAGAAGTGAATCTGGTAGAGGTTGTTAGTGCTGAAGAATTTTGGGAGATGTATGAAAATGGCGATCGCAATTTTATCGGAATTAATTTAACAGGGGCAGATTTGACTGAAGATTCACCAAGCGATGTGAATTTAAGCAAGGCTAATTTAACTCAAGCAAGGCTAAGTGGCACTAATTGGAGTAGTGAAAATCTTCGCGGTGCAAATTTGAGACAAGCTGATTTGAACAATATAAATTTATCTAATGCCAATTTGAAAGAAGCTATTTTAAATGAAGCTAATTTAAGCCAAGCTAATTTGACTGGAGCAAACTTATCAAATGCTTGTTTGGAAGGAGCAAACTTGATTCAAGCTGATTTTAGTAATACTAATTTGAGTGAAGCAACTTTCAACGATTTGGGAGGGGAAAATCCAGCCGATTTAATTGGTGTTAATTTTAGAGGAGCTAATCTTAGTGGAGTTAATTTTAGTGGAGTTGACTTAACCGCAACAGATTTGAGACAAACGAATTTACAAAAAGTACAGTTTAGTAGTGAAACAAGATTAATCAGCGCAAATTTTTATGGAGCTAATCTTACTAGAGTTAATCTTAGTGGAGTTGACTTAACCGCAGCAACTTTAAGCGAAACGAATTTACAAAAAGCAGAATTTAGTTATGCAAAGTTAAGTAATGCTAATTTAAGTGGATCAAATCTGATTAAAGCCTGTCTGAGCGGTGCTAATCTAAGTGGAGCTGATTTAATAAAAGCAAAGTTGTGTGGAGCATATTTAAAAGAAACTGATTTAAGTAATGCAAGTCTCACCTCAGCCGATTTGCGTGGGGCTGATTTAAGTAATGCAAATCTAGAAAATGCTTGTTTAGAAGATGCTGACTTAGCAGGAGCAATCCTTGATGGTGCAAATCTTGCAGGTGCTATGATGCCAGATGGCACAATTCACGAATGAAACGCGAATAAACAGTGCCGTTGGGAGACGTTGCAGTGCAACGTCTCTACACTATTTGTTTAATATTTCCTTTCTTTTGGCTCAAACATAGTAATAGAAACTGGACGATATTGAATATCAATTCCGGCTGCGGAATAATAAGCTAATGTATGCTTCAAATATTTATCATCGTCTCTTTCCGTAAAGTCTTCCCGACAATGTGCTCCCCTACTTTCCTGACGATTGAAGGCTGATGTCATAATCATTTCTCCAACTATCATCAAGTTTCTTAATTCCAAGGCTTCGATAAGTTCTGTATTCCAACAACTTCCTTTATCATCTAAGTAAATTTGCGAGTATTTGTTTTGGATTTCCTGTACTTTTTCTAATCCTTGTTTCATCAATTCTTCGCTACGGAATACGCCACAGTAATCTGTCATGGCATCTTGGAATTCTTGCCGCACTCGATCGATCCGGTATTCTCCAGGTTGCTCCAACAAGCTTTGAATTTGCTGCTTAGCTTCACTGAGATAACGCTGCTCGTCGATAGAAGGTAATTTACGATTTTCTACATATTTAGCTATACTAGCCCCGGTTCTACGTCCATAAACGACACATTCTAATAACGAGTTACTACCGAGACGATTTGCTCCATGTACGGAGACACAAGCGCTCTCCCCAGCGGCAAAAAAGCCTTCTACTAAACCATTTTCGCTACTGCGAACTTGTCCGTCAGTGTTCACTGGTATACCACCCATAGAATAGTGAATTGTTGGACGTATGGGCATTGGTTCATTTACCGCATCAACTCCTACTAAGCGGTGTGCTTCTTCCCAACAAAAAGGAACGCGGCTCATGATTTTCTCTCTACCCATGTGACGCAAGTCAAGATAGACACAGGGACCCCCAGGACTGCCATCGCGATGAGCACCTCTTCCGGCGCGAACTTCGCGAGTAATCGCCCTTGATGTAATATCCCGTGGCGCTAATTCCATGCGAGAGGGAGCGTAATTTGCCATAAAGCGATCGCCTTCGCAGTTGATTAAATATGCACCTTCACCACGCACGGCTTCGGAAATTAATACTCCCACCGGATACAAACCAGTTGGGTGAAATTGCACAAATTCCATATCCTGTAAAGGCAAACCAGCAAGGGCTGTCATCGATAAACCATCACCAGTAGAGGCATAATCATTAGAAGTTGTATTAAAAGCTCTACCGTAACCGCCAGTAGCGAACATGACAGCTTTGGCTCGCATCACTTCCATCTGTCCATCAAGGATACGGAACATGACTACACCTTTTGCCTGCCCTTCTTCTAATATCAAGCGCATGACGTACCATTCATCATAAATGTGTACGCCATATCGCCGCAGGTTATTTACTAATTCGTGCAAAATCGCATGACCAGTTTTATCGGCGGCGTAGCAGGTACGATTGTGAGTATGTCCGCCAAAAGCTCGCTGAGCAATTCTACCATCCTCCGAACGGGAGAACAAAACGCCCATGTGTTCCAAATCAATCACCACATCCGGCGCTTCTTTGGTGAGAATTTCGACAGCATCTTGATCGGCTAAATAATCAGAACCTTTTACAGTATCAAAAGCGTGTTTTTCCCAAGTATCAGCAGAATCCGCATTTTTGAGACTAGCAGCGATACCACCTTGTGCCGCCACGGAATGAGAACGAATTGGGTGAGTTTTAGCAATTACAGCAATACTTAAACTAGAATTATTCCGCGCAATTTCAACAGCAGCGCGACTTCCAGCCAATCCCCCACCGACTATAATTACATCGTGTTCTAGCATATTCCCCTGACTTTAAGAAACGTATTTATCTATAGTTACTTATCTTGAGAGAGATGGGGAGATGGGGGGATGGGGAGATGGGGAGACAAGAGGAGAAATAATTCTTAACTCCTAACTCCTAACTCCTAACTTAATTAGTAGCGGGTTGTTGTTGAGAAATATTACCCGGTATTGGTTCCATTTCTGTTCCTGGTTCAATAGAAGACAGTTCAATATGATTGATTAATGTGGTCACAAATGCGAATAGTAAGAAAGGTAAGGATAAAAGTACTACGAGTCCTACTGTAGCTAAAGCATAAACTGGTCTTCTTGCACCCATTAACGCTAGAGCTGATGCCAAGCTAAGGGTAATGGTTATTAACCAAACAATTATTTGACCGTAGATATCGCCAAAGGTAAGAGTGCAGACAAAGCGATATTTTTGGAAGTTAATCATTTCATTTACCTCAATTTCTTATATATATGCTTCTACGTTAAAACCATGTTTGGGTTTTAGAGGATTTCTAAATATTTTTGAAAATTTTGTAATATCGCTTAATAATTTGTGTTTTTATGAATACAAATGGGAATTGGGCATGGGGCATGGGGCATTGGGCATAGAATATTATTTAAGACTGCATAATAAGTACTGCTATAGGCAAAATATTGCAATCAAAAAATGTTTGCAATATTTGTTTACAATACAGACCGAAAAATTAAGCTTAAGCCAATAATCAGTAAAAATAATAGAACCAACCTGCGAAATTTTTCATCTGGAAGCTTTGTTCTCAATTTACTTCCAAGATTAATACCAACTAGAGCAACACCTAGGAAAAATGGCCCAAGCAATCCAATCTTGCTGAGCAGCATTAAATACTCTGAGATACATTCATGGCTTACCCAAAGCAGCTCAAATGAAAAAGGGATTTTTCTATGATTTCTCGAATTATGGTACTTACGTGCTTATTGACAAATGATGGACTTACTGAATGGCATCCAGCATTTTTATCGTTGGCAAAAACCTTGGAAGAATGTGCTGCTAAGTATAGGGGATTTTGTAAAAGCTATAAACCCAAGCCGAAGCCTGAGAAATCTTACCACCGGGGATCTTGATGCTACCAAAAGTAGTGAAGCGTAAAGGGAAGAAGAAAACTTCACCGGGACAAATGCGGCTTCCTTGGGATGTAGTGAAAGTTCTAGATTCTGAAGTAGCAGCAGGTAAGTTCGTGATGGCTAATTGTTATGACTCTAAGGTAGCGATGCAATTTTTTAATAATTTCTGATGAAGCTATCTAGGTATGGAAATCGCTCAAAAGTCTATGAATTCGTAGAAAAACTTTTTAGTAATAAATCTTTATAAAAGGCTGTATTGGTTATCTGTTACAGTCTTGTTTGTTATCCAATAACTTGTTTTATCAAATCCCCCATATCCTCTCTCCTACGGTCCTGTTCGTCGCAGAGAATTAATTCTATTTATCACCCAGTCCTCATCCACAGTATGCACCCGCCTTGTGTTTCCTGGCTCACAATTCGGCTCGTCCACAACAACTAGCGAGTCTCTTGGGGTATTCATATCGGCAACGAAGACAGCAGCAACCTCATTCAAGAGTTGATTTCTAGGGTTCTGTTGATTTGCAGCTTTTATTAAGTTTTCAATCCAATTTTCTGCTTCCGCTACCTTTACCAGGTAAAAGACTTTTTGCTCTAAATTATTTCCTTCAACATCATTTAAATTTTTATTTAGTCGAAACGATAACATTTTTTCTAGTCTAAAGGAAGATGGGAAAGCATCAATTAAAGCTTCACATAAGTTTTCACGCTGTTTACCTGACAAACCCATAATTTTTTTTAACTGCTACTTGGGATTTTCTGACCATTATAAATAAAAAAATCCACCTGTATTACCCAGCCAGGACTTAGGCAATTGTCACAATACTCTTGTTGGTGCCGTACCCTTATTGCTTTATAAAAATCAATAAGTTTACAAGCACCCTTGTATATTAATAGTCTGGTGGACTGGAAGGCACCAATTGGTTGATAATGGTGCGTGACGGTATGTTCAAATCCTTCTGTTACACTTGATAAATTATCGTAACCGTCACGTGCCCCTACAATCAAAATATGCCAGTTGCGTAAGTTATTAGAAATATAAAAGGTTAAGCCACCTCAGCTACTAGCAACCCGCTCACAGCGATAATTAACAACTGCGCTTCTTCTGGAGTCTGACAACGAAAACCCAAATCGCTTTCAATAGGCTGAGCTAACCACAAACCATCAATATCAGTACGGTAGAAAGTACCCAGCAACCTACAACCAAACCACACCCGATATAAATTACCGAAGTCGCCATCGTATATCGCATCAATTTCAAATTCTGGAGCTAACTCAACAGCTTGTTCTTCGATATACTGCTCTAACTCAAGTTGTGCAAAACCTGGAGCATCCATTATTATTAGAGTCATAATTTGACCTTTTAAATAGGTTTACAACAAGGGCGATAAGCCTTTGGCATGCGCGAAGCCATCGCACTCCCGCCAAGAAGCTGCGATCGTTTCGCGCATGCTATGCAGGCTTATCGCTTTTTAATTCAAGAACATATTTTTCATCTGTGCTACCAATAGTAGTACCTCTATTAGTAGCACACAAGAGAATAGTAAAATTTATCTATTACTATAAGTAATGCTACTCTTGGTTACTCATCCATATTACTAATGGTTTATCAAGCCAGAGGTTGCCAACTAATAGTAGTACTACCGATTAGGAGTAAGAAAATAGATAATGCCCGTGCTAGTAACATTAAAAAAAGTTAGAGAAAACAGAGGTTTGTCACAGAATGAATTGGCAAGAAGAACAGGTTATAGCCTCCAAAATATTCAAAAAATTGAACAAAATAGGTCATTATCGATTACTTTTGAATCTTTAGAAAAGTTTTGTAAAGTGCTTCAATGCCAACCTGGAGACATATTGTACTGGGAGTCAGATGATGTATCGGATGAGGAGGATAATCTATCTTCTCCTTAACCCTTAGAAATAATTCAACATATCAATCGATTTAACTCCACGTAACTCCGCGTTAACCTCTGCGAGCCTCTGCGTTTAAAAAAACCCATTATGTGTAAACATAACTTCTGAAGAGATATCAGAGTAAAAAATGCAAGTTCAA